>CAYYOX010000363.1:0-4452 GCA_964473065.1 uncultured Planctomycetaceae bacterium
GCTCAATAGAGAATCTCCCGATCAAATCACCGGCGGGGGGCGTATGAAACGTGCGAGCGAGGTTTCAACTGTCTTGGAGGCCGCTTACCGCCGATAATATGGATAGCAGGGATCGCCGAACGGTCCGACGGCGCCCGTCTCTGCACCTTCAGGAGTCGCCCCACGTGTGGAATCGTAGGATACGTCGGTGGGAAAGAGGCATGCGACGTGCTCATCGAGGGCCTCAAGCGCCTGGAGTATCGCGGATACGATTCAGCCGGCATCTGCGTCCAGCACGATAACGAACTGGCCGTGGAGAAGTGCCAGGGTCGGATCGCCGTTCTGGAAGAGCGTATCGCCGGTAACCGCCCCATCCACACCGGGACGGTCGGAATCGCTCACACACGTTGGGCCACTCATGGCGCCCCCAGCGAGCTCAACGCCCACCCGCACCTGGACGAGGCGGGCAAGATCGCCCTGGTCCACAACGGCATTATCGAAAACTACACCACGCTCAAGCAGTTCCTCGAAAGCAAGGGCCGCAAGTTCCGAACGGAAACGGACACGGAAGTGCTGGTAATGTTGATCAGCGAGTTGTACGGCGACGGGGCCGGCAATCTCGAGCAGGCGGTCCAGGCGGCATTGCACGAGGTCTCCGGCACCTACGGCATCGTGGTGCTCTGCGCCGATGAGCCGGGCAAGATCGTCGCGGCCCGCAAGGGCAGCCCGCTGATCGTCGGCGTGGGCAAGGACGAATACGTCGTGGCTTCCGACGCGGCGGCTATCATCGAGCACACCACCAACGTGGTATATCTCAACGACAACGAGATGGCCGTCATCACACGCGACAGTATGCGAACGACGACCATCGACAACGTGCCCGTCACCAAAGAGATCGAGCAGATCGAGTGGTCGCTGGAACAGATTGCCAAGGGCGGCTACGACCACTTCATGCTCAAGGAGATCTTCGAGCAGCCGGAAGTCGTGCGCACCTCGCTGAGTGGCCGGCTCGACCTGCGCGACATGCGCGTCCAGCTCGGCGGGCTGGACAATGTCAGCCGCGATCTGGTTAAGACCCGCCGGATCATCCTGACCGCCTGCGGCACGGCCTGGCACGCCGCGCTGGTGGGCGAATATCTCTTCGAGGACCTCGCCCGCATTCCCACCGAGGTGGAGTACGCCAGCGAGTTCCGGTATCGCAACCCCATCGTGGAAGACGGCACCGTCGTGATCGCCGTCAGCCAATCGGGTGAGACGATCGACACGCTGGCCGCTCTTCGCGAGGCCAGGGAAAAGGGCGCCCTGGCGCTGGGCATCGTCAACGTCGTCGGCTCGACGATCGCCCGCGAAACCGACAGCGGCGTCTACCTTCACGCCGGCCCGGAAATCGGCGTAGCCTCCACCAAGGCCTTCACCTGTCAGCTCGTCGTCGAAACGCTCATGGCGTTGATGCTCGCTCGCAGGCGATTCATGTCGCAGGCGACGATGGAAGGCTATCTGAGAGCCCTGGCAAAAATACCGGACCAGATCGCCGCCGTCCTCGAACTCTCCGAGAGCATCCGCCAGATCGCAGATGAGTATGTCTCGTTGGACAACTGGCTGTTCCTCGGCCGGGGCTATCACTATCCCATAGCCCTGGAAGGGGCGCTGAAGCTCAAGGAGATCAGCTACATCCACGCCGAGGGCCTGCCTGCCGCCGAGATGAAACACGGACCTATCGCGCTGATCCACGACGGCATGCCAGTTGTGTTCGTCGCGCCGCGATGTGCCACCTACGAGAAGATCCTCGGCAACATCGAGGAGGTCCGTGCCCGGAAGGGCCGCATCATCGCCGTGGCCACGGAGGGCGACGAGAGGATCGGCAAGTGCGCCGACCACGTCATCTACATTCCGGACTGCCCCGAGCCGCTCCAGCCGATCCTGGCCGTCATCCCGCTGCAATTGCTGGCCTACCACGCCGCGGTGGCTCGCGGCTGCAACGTCGATAAGCCTCGCAACCTGGCCAAGAGCGTCACCGTGGAATGACGCCGCGGGTGCAGCCGAAAAGGCGAAATCCGAATTGCGAAATCCGAAACCTTCCTTTGTGCCCTTTGTGGCAACCTCTTTTTTGGCCGTTTGCGCAAGCTTGGTGAACTCTGTGCCCTTTGTGGCAACCCGCTCTTGGCCGTCTGCGCAAAGTTTCTGATCTTTGTGCCTTTTGTGGCAAGCCGCTGCTTGCGCATCCTTGCGCATTCTTGCGCGCCCTTGCGCATTCTTGCGCATTCTTGCGCGCCGTTGCGCGCCGTTGCGCGCCATTGCGCATTCTTGCGCAAATTTGCGCACCCGATTTCGCCTAAGGCTTTCCGGCAGCGGAACTTACGAATTTCAGTGTCCAAATCGGGTGTTTTTCCGTTTTCGGCTTTTGGCTTTTTGGGTGTTTTCCAATCCCTGGCCGTCCTATTCACTTTTCAAGCAGCTTTTCCCCGGGTTCCGTTTTCCGAGTTCCGGGTTCCGGCCGCGCGCATCGCGCGCCTCTACCCTCTCCGGCGACCTACCCCTTTTTGCGCGCGCAAATGTGTAAGTTGGCCGGTACCGCCAAGCGGCAAGCCCCGGCGGGGCCGGGAATAAAAAAATTCCATTTTTCGGGGTAGCTTTTGAGGTGTGAGTGCAATTTTGCGCGCGCAAATGTGTAAGTTACAGCGTGTAACTGCTGAAAAAACAGAGAATAACGTCATTTTTCGATTCTACCGACGTTGCCCACGTCGCCGATCAGAAATCCTACAGCTCTGCCTCAAGATACGTAGGGAAGTACCTGTAAATCTTGGCATACCTTCTCCGTTCCTCGGTCGGCAGCCACGCAGGCTTTGGAACATTCGGGGCCAACCGTGGCAGCCTGCGATCTAGGTAGTTCGCCTCTCGCCAAGTCAGAACCGGCACTTCGATCAGACACGGATCTGGCCCTGTACGTACGAAGCTTAGGTCCGAGAACGCTTCCGGAGGCACCTTTCGTCGATCGCGACCGTTGACGAAGTAGCCGCCAACAGTCAGCATTCGCGCACCGTCAGCGTAGTGGAAATTGAAGAGCTGACAGTAGTCAAGACGCCATCGATCAACCGACGGGGCATTTCTATCGGCAAGTGTATCCGCTATCTCGTTGTGGATAACTTCGCGATAGGTTAGCGCCAAGCGCCACTTGGCCAATTCGGATCCCTTAGTGCCCTGAGGGATTCTATTCTCCCCAATTTGGTCGCGCAACGCGGCCAAACGCTGTTTCACTGTGGAGTCGCCGCCAGTCCCGGCCAAATGATCGGGCTTCGCGTCGACCGTCACCACGAGAACGCTTCCTGACCTGACATTCGCAACAACGGTGCTAACGTCCGCTAATACCTCGCTGTCTAGCGGCTTGTCGTAATCCAACCATACTATCGCTCGCTTCCTCCAAGGAAGGGTGGGAAGCACCTCGCTGGCCGTGCCCCAACACACCCTGATGCACGAGTACGGCTTGTTGAAGAGAAATCGGTCCTTTAGCTCCTCGGCGCATTCGATGCTCACAAGATCGGTTACGCCCAATCGCTGGTGGGCCAGAGTTAGGTCTTTGAACGAAATTGAGCCGAAGCCCACGTACCTGTACCGAGGAAGGGGTGAGACCGCCGATAGCCGCGCGAGGGCCTCACAGATCATCTTCCGTTCGATATTCTTGGCGGGCCGTAGCGTGTAGTCGAATTGCTCGAAGCTATGCTCGCTCATGTTTCTTCGCATTCCGCTTCGTAGTAGTAATTGAAGGTCTCCTCGCCAAGCTTCTTGTACGTTCTGACCCCCAACGTTCTCATGGCGACTCGGATCTTGTCGTGGGGCGCCTCGTATTGGATCCGCTGCATCACCGGTCCGGAAGGCGCTTTTCCCTTCTTGACCTGCGGGGTTACAAACGTGTCCCGCGTGTTCGTCTCGGCAACAGATGATGTACCCGAACCTTTGACGATGGTCTCAAGGGCACCTTCTTCGCCCGTCTCGCCCGTCTGCTGCTTCTCTTCCTTCAGTTTATTGAGAAAATCGATGACCGGTCGCATCAGGCTCATCATCTTCAGTCGAGCAGCCCGGTAAATGGCTGAATCTTGGTCCAAGCCGGTCTTGGTTGTGTTCCACGGCAATCGATCAGGGTCATCACAGTCGAAATAGGCAAAGCCGCGAAAGTAATTGTATTGCCCATGGAAGCCTGGGATCCGCGTCTCTCTATGCTCTCCCCAGCCTGTGACGGCCGACTTGTCGGCTTCTAGGACGAGCCGGCCATTGCAGAAGACGTGCCAGCCGGCTTGAGCTCGCGCCCCCTTGCTCTCGCTGGCTCCGAGTCCACAGTAGAGCTTGACTGTGACCGGCTTCGCGCCCGGACGCTTGTACACCGTCTTCCTATACGCCGGGGCGATTTGCCTCTCGTCCAGAAGCTCAATGGGATGAGCAGTCGCGGGAATCTGGATAACGGAGAAACCCATCCCTTCA
>CAYYOX010000363.1:4462-7231 GCA_964473065.1 uncultured Planctomycetaceae bacterium
GTCCAAGGCGGCCTGCAGGCGAGATCTGAGTTCGTCCCGAAGGGACTTTCGGAAGTTCGTAAGATCGAACTCCTCTGCGACATCTTTGTGTAGCTCGCTGACAACTATCGTCGTTCCTCGCTTGCTTACACGACTCCTGCGATTCCGGCTCATTCTTTCGAACTCGAACTCCCATCGGTCGTGTTTAGCCCATTTGGCCACATCAACCTCTATTGCAAAGCTGCTCGTGGCTGCAACAGACTGCACGCGGAAATGCCGACCGAGTTTGAAGAATGCTCTCTTCATTCCGACGCCGAACCTCCCGATAGAGTGCTTCACAGAGGGGGCATCCAGGGGGCGTCCGAAGCGGAAGGCGTATTTTCTGGCCAGCCCTACCTCTATCCCCCCGCAGTTGTCCACGACCCGAAATCGCTGGGGCGAGACCTCCACTCGAACCCAGAGACCTTTGAAAGACCGCTCACCGCGAGACCTGCGAGCTCCATCAACTGCGTTGTCGACTAGATCAACGATGGCGGGTATCAGCTGTATATCGCGTGTGAGCATTTCGATGAAGAGAGCCTTGGTCGGCATAGCGTCGACCACTCGTGTCGGCTGAGAAGGTTGCTGGCGAATTCTGCGAGGTTTTGCCACGCACCTACCTCCCTTCGTTGTGCACGCACCTGCCGATGCTTTGCGCAATGGCGCGCGCCAGCAAGGGCGGAACGGAGTTCCCGATCTGGCGGAAACCATGCCATTTGGTGGAGTGGAAACGGAACCAGTCAGGAAAGGAATGCAGCCTGGCCGCTTCTCGCACAGTAATGCAGCGAGGGTAGGTCGGATGGATGGGCCGGGCCGCGGTGTGGGAACCGTTTTCCGGCCCGGTGCCCGCCCTCAAGGCGGTTGCCAGCCCGTCCTTCTGAAGTCGGCTGAATCGGCTAACTGGCTCCGACGAGCCTGGCAAAGTGGCGGCGAACCGCTTGACGGTACTTGGAGAGTGAACGGTTCTCATGCATCCTGTAAGGCCGGAACCATTCGTGTCACGTCGTGCGGCTAGGTCTTCCGGATCGGCGACCTCTGATCGCAGTACCGCAGCGTACGGTGTGGCCTTGCCGAGCTTGCGTTTGAGCACATCCTCTTCCAGCAGATAGCCGACGTCGTCGACGTTCGGTAGGTCGCTGATTGCCGACCAGACCGTAGGTGCTGTCTCGCCCCAGGCTGCGGAGGCGGGACTCTTTCCCTGAGGGTATTCAGGCAGATCGAGCGCCTTCTTGGCCCCTAAGACGAACACTCGTTCGCGGCGCTGCGGGACTCCGTACTCGCTGGCGCAGAGCACTTCCACCTTTCGGACCGCGTAGCCGGCTCGCTTCACGCGTCGAACGAAAGAGTCCAAGAAGGCCTTGGCGTGTCCCGCGAGCAGCCCTGCAACGTTCTCCAGGACGAAGTAGCGGGGCCCCAGCTCACGCACGAGGCGAGCGAACTCGTAAAGCTGTCGATTGCGCGGGTCGTCGACTTCTCTTCTGCCGATCAGGGAGAATCCCTGGCAAGGTGGGCCACCGAAAAGGACGGCTATTCCGTCTTTGCCGCCCAGTCCGGCCTTCTTCCGAAGCTCCGATCCGGATAGCTTCGTGAGATCAGCCTGAACGGCCTTGGTCGTTGGGAAATTCAATGCGTAGGTGTCGACGGTGATCTTGTCGGCGTCGAAGGCGGCGACGACGTCGAACCCCGCCTGCTCGAAGCCGAGGGACATCCCCCCTACGCCGCAGAACAGGTCGATTCCCACCGGTCGGTTCTTATCCCTTTTCATGGTCGCTCAATTAATATATCGGCAGTAGCGTCGGACGCAACAGTTTTCACACATCGGATCTTTCGGGCGGCAACGCTTACGACTGTGGACGACGCAATCGACGTGGAACGCATACCGTCGATGCGGCGGCACGAGCGCCTCCAGCTCACGATGACACTGATCGGCTCTTTTCCTGGCGGTCCATCCAAGACGGGTCGCCACGCGATGCACGTGTCCGTCGACCGGCAGCACGTCCCTCCCCATGGTGTAGATGATCACACACTTGGCCACTTTTTCGGAGACGCCCGGAAGAGAGACCAGGTACGCTTCAACGTCGACGGTCGATCGGTTTTTCAGAGGGGAAAGCGTACATCGCCCAAAATCCTTCCTGATCGTCTGCAGGGCCGACCGGAGTTGTTCCGACTTGACCGTCGAGAGGCCGGCCGGCTCCAGGATCGCCCTCGCCACCGACTTGCGGGTGCGCAAGAGCTCGTTCCATGTCCGGAATCGCTTTTTCAGTCGACGATACGTCTGCACAGCGACCGGAGGCGACGTCTTGTTCGACAAGATAATGTACACCATGTCGTCGATAGGGCTCCGTGGGTTGCCCAGCCGCGGCTGGCCATACTCGGCTTCCAGTCGTTCGCAGACTCTGCGCACGACTTGGCCGCGCCTGGCTGGTCTCTCTCGCCAAATCTCTCCAGATCTCGCCGTGTCAGCGTCAACAGACACGAGGGGTTGTTTCTCCGACCCTAAGCTCCCGATTATATCGTGGCGACGCCAGGCATTTCACGCCGAATCGGGCCTACTCTTCCCGCTCTTCGGGCGGCAGCTCGGGCATGCGTGCCCGAGGTCCGCAAAGACCCCACCGGAATTCTGGCTCCGGGCTCCTGACTACACGGCGAAAAAAAGAAGGACCCTGGGGCGTGGGTGGACTGCCTGCCTATCGGCTTTCGGGCTATTGTGTGCGGCCGGGCGGACGGCGGGGAGTGCCTGCCTCGCGTGCG
>CAYYOX010000364.1:0-7223 GCA_964473065.1 uncultured Planctomycetaceae bacterium
CGCCGATACGACCCAGTAGACCGGTGAGCGACGTGAGCGAGTCATCTCGCCGCGTAGCCCCGTTTTTCCAACCACACACCGGGAACTGGCCCAAAGCGCAAAACCTTTCGGGGGTCTGGGGGACGTCCCCCAGGAAAACACAGCCTTCAGACAAATCCCAAAGCTATCGAGACGTTGTTACTGTCCACTTTTCGTGGGGAAGACCACCCACGATGTCCTCTCTCGTGAACATTATCAACCGGAAGTCCATAGCCTGCGAGCCGGGGATCTTCAATGCTCGCAACGTCAATTCCCCTCTGCCTTTTTCGAGACGGATCGTTCCCAGTTTCAGCGGTTTGAAATCCTTCACGTACGATTCCCCGCGCTCGACCCGGTCGTTCTCACCGCCGCGCAAAGGCGGATCGTGGGCTTCGCTGATCTGTCCGACTAAGCGGCTGTCGTTGAAGCTTAGCTCGATGGTCGAGCCGATGTCGGCTGCCGGGCACGTATAGTAGACCTCGACTTCGTACTCTCCGGCAGCGAGCACTTCCGCGTCCCAGGTGATCTTGTCGTCCAGACTGGTCCAATTGGTGAAGAATGAGCAGTTCGGAAAACGGTTCGATCGCTTGATGCCGCCGTGTGATTTGCCGTCGCGGGCGGGGATCTGCGTATAGCGGTAGTCGGCATGACCGATCGGGAATGGTCGATCCGCGTCACGCAGCCCGGGTAGCATTTCCCGCTTCCATGCGGCGACAGCCGCTTGCAGACGCGCCGCGACCTGCGGTTGTTGCTTGGCGATGTCCTCGTACTGGCCGGGGTCCTTGGCCATGTCGTAAAGCTTGCCTTGATTGTCGAGGCGGTATTGCTGTGTTCGAACGCTCACGCGGCCATTCCAATGCGAGAAGATCATCCGCTCGGGCCAGTCGCTCGCGTCGGCCTGCAACAGCGGCTTCAGGCTGATGCCGTCGAGCGGCTTCTTGCTAGCCACATCGATTCCCGCCAGATCGGCCAGGGTCGGCAATAGATCGATGGCCGCCGAGATTTGCGGGACCTTTCGGCCCGCTTCGATCTTGCCCGGCCAACGAATCAGCAGCGGCGAGCGGACGCCTCCTTCGTCGGTAGATCCCTTGCGGCCCTTCATGCCGCCGTTGAAACGATACCCGTTCGGGCCGTTGTCGCAGAAGTAGACGACGATCGTGTTCTCAGCAATGCCCAGATCGTCGAGCTTCTTCAGCAGGCGTCCCACGTTGAAGTCGATATTCTCGCACATCGCCAGCGCCGCCCGGACGTGCGGGATGTTCTCTCGCTTGGGGTCGCGATGGTGCATCGGCAGGTCTTTATCCTTGAACTTGTTCCACCAACGGTCGGGCGCCTGCATGGGCGAGTGGGGTGTGTTCAGCGGGAGATACGCAAAGAACGGGCGATCCTTGTTCTTCTCCATAAACGCCATCGCCCGGTCGGTGAAATCGTCGATCACAAACCCGTTTCCGCGGACGATCCGGCCGTTGTGTTCCAGCGGCGGGCTGAAATAGTCGCCCCAGTGTCCCGAGCAGAACCCGTAATACTCGTCGAATCCTCGAGCGTTGGGGTGATAGGGATATTGCATGCCATTGTGCCACTTGCCAAAGGCGGCGGTTGCGTATCCGGCCGCTTGGAACGTTTCGGCGACGGTCATTTCGTCCAGATCCATCCGCTCGCCGCCGGCCGACGTGCTGTAGACGCCGGCGCGAGGGTGGTAGCGTCCCGTGAGAAACTCCGCCCGGGTGGGCGAACAGACCGGACAGACGAAGAACCGATCGAAACTCGCCCCGTCCCTGGCCAAGGAGTCGACGTGAGGAGTGCTCAGGTTCCGGTTGCCGTTGAGGCTCAAGTCACCCCAGCCCTGATCGTCCGTCAGGATCACCAGCACATTGGGCCGCTCGGCCGCATGGGCAGCCGCAACGGCAAGAAAGATCAAAACAAGCGGCAGTAGAAGTCGCGTCAGGTTCATCGTGGTCCCTTTTCTTTATGGTGCTGCCGGAGTCAAACACTAAGTATTATAGTTTCGTCCGTCTTGGCAACAGCCTTCCTGAGAATGCCTTGCCACTGCTCTCAACGGGGACGCAAGCTCCACCGGGGCAGCGCGGGAAGTGGCGGAGTGACGGCCCCCCATAAGTTGCGAGCATCGTTTTGGCCGTCTGTTGCTGAAGCCCTTGACTCCCGCTCACTATGGAATATATACTAACGTACATATGGCCTCTGGTTGATCTTGAGCCGTGACGGACAAACGGTTACCGTTTTCCGGGCAGACCAGAACTCGAGGGAGAAGACCATGGCACAGAATTCGTCGATCGAGTGGACCGAGGCGACGTGGAACCCGGTAACCGGCTGCACCAAGATCAGTCCGGGCTGCGCCCATTGCTACGCCGAAAGAATGTCCAAGCGTCTGCATGCCATGGGGCAGCATCGTTATCGGAATGTTTTCCGGCTCACGCTCCAACCGGACGTGGTCGAACTGCCACTTCGCTGGAAACGGCCTCGCATGATCTTCGTCAACTCGATGAGCGACCTGTTTCACAAGGATGTCCCCAAACGCTTTATCGCGGAATGTTTTGCGGTGATGCAAGAGGCGTCGCAACACACGTTCCAAGTTCTGACAAAACGCCCGCAGCGGGCAGCGGAAATGGCCCGTGATCTGCCTTGGCCTCGTAATGTTTGGCTGGGGACCAGTGTCGAAAAGGCTGAGTATGTCACCCGAGTTCACTCACTGGTCCGCATTCCCGCGGCGTTGCGATTCCTCTCCCTCGAACCGTTACTGGGCCCGATCCCCCGGTTACCGTTGCGGGGAATCGGCTGGGTCATCGTCGGCGGCGAGTCCGGTCCGGGCGCTAGGCCAATCAGCCCCGAGTGGGTCTACCAGATCCGCGACCGCTGCCTGAGCCGGGAAGTCCCGTTTTTCTTCAAACAGTGGGGCGGAACAAACAAGAAGAAGTCCGGCCGGCTCCTTGAAGGGATAACTTGGGACGGGATGCCAAGTACAATGGATGTTTTTCAAACAGGGGGCGACCATGGCGAACGATCTTCTCACTGTATGGCAAGCTGAGCCGCGGATGGCACCGATGATTCTCAGAACAAGTGTTTTCCAGTGGCAGGGCCTACTCCGGAAGACCATAGGCCCTACCCGTTCGAATTGCCCGAAGCGATCAACCCAGCCCCCGCAGGGGGTTTGACACGCTACGACGTGCGCGGTATCTTGAAAGTGGGTGTGAACTGGAGAACCAATACTATGAGTAGCGATCTTTCTCCTAATAGTGAACGGTTTATTCGACAGGCGATTGAGCTCGGCGCGTTCCGAGATCGAAAGGAGGCTCTCGATCAAGCGGTCGAACTGCTGGAAAAGCGGCAGAAGTTGCTTCAGCATATCGACGAGGGGACGCAGCAGCTTCATCGCGGCGAGTACACCGAGTATGACGAAGACGGGCTGAGAAAGCTCTTCGACGAGGTTCAGGCCGAGGGCCGTGAGCGGTACGAAGCTAGCAAGAAGGATTCATGAGCCGCCTTCGAATCACGCGACGCGCCCGGGCCGATCTCCGTGGCATCTGGGATTACATCGGCATCGAGAACGACAATCCCGTGGCCGCTGAGAAACAAGTGGCCACCCTCTACGACAAGTTCGTCCTCTTGGCCCAACATCCGTTGTTGGGCCAGCAGCGTGACGATCTCCGGTCAGGCTTGCGGGCCTTTGCCGCCGGCCACTATGTGATTCTCTACTACCCGATGAAGGACGGTGTCGAGGTCATCGGCGTCGTACACGGCGCTCAAGATATCGAATCGCTCTTGGGAGAGTGACCAGCCGCGTCACGCCTCATCCGACATCGCCGAGCTCCAACGCTTTGCCGTAGCGGATGGCGCCGATGATCTTGCGGAGAAGGCTTTGCCCTCCTATTCGGCTGTGTCGCAGAATCATCGGCGCTACGTGTTAGTTTCCCGAAGCGGCGACATTTCATAACATTGAGAGTCTGACCCCGATGTTCCCGACACCGATGTTCCCTGTGTGGGCTGAGGTCTTGGCCCCACGGGGTGAGCAGCAGAACGATCATCACGCGCCGGCCTGGAGGACCGTTCACGCCCAAGGCCGTTTGCGGTTCTTGGCCCTTACGACACTTTCACGGATGAGCCTGGCATCTTCCTCGACTTGGAAGTCGAACATGCCGAGGCAAATGAAGTCGGCGCCGCTGTCAAAAGCGAATTGAATGCCGTCTTTGGGCGGGATGGCGCCGGCGGCGAGGACTTTGAACGCGATCCAGGGTACCTTGACGTCCTGCATGAAGGCCACCGTCTCTTCGTGTTCGTGACAGAACATGCTGTCATGGTATTCGTCGTGGTGGGGCGACTCCCGCTCGAACATCTCCATGAACCGACGGTTCTTCTTCGGATGGGCCGACCAGTAGCGGTCATGGTGGAGCGTCTTAATGTAGTAATCGGGTTGGAGGCCTTCCCGTTCACAAAAGGCGATTGGCTCGAGTCGGTGGGCGCCGATGCCGACGGGAATGCCGTACTTTCGCACAATCTCGCAGGCCTTGATGATGTTATCTTGCTTGCCTTGATGATACCAGATGTCGCTGGCCCCACCCCACACGTAAGCCGACGAGGCGCCCAGTTCTAAGTGCTGGACAAGCCGCCGCTCGAACTGCTGGATGTCGGTAGTGATCACGTCGGCAAGCCAGACCATCTTGCCGCCCCACTGGTCCCAGTAGTTCGAGAGACCGAAGTGCTGGAAGTTGTGGTCCTTCAGCACGATCGAGTTGCAACCCAGTTCCTCGCACTTCTTCAGCGTCATGAAGATGCGTTCTTCGGTGTTGTAGGCTCGTGCCAACTCACCAACGTAATCGAGGTCACGGGCGTGCATGTTCATGCTGATCAGGTTGCTTCCGCTGATCAGGCGGCCAAGCGTAAGATTGCCGATCTTTCCGAAGGGCATCTTCTTCTGCTCGGCGACCACTTCCGGGTCGTTCAAGTCCAGATGCTTTAGTCTCCAGTATTCCTTGGAGTCCGACGCGTTGATGACGATCCGGGTCGGCCGAGTAACGGCGTCGACCTTGTCTTCCGCCTCGGCCTTCCTGGACCACGACGCGATGCCGAAGACTGACAAGATACCCAACTTGCCGAGGAGTTCTCTGCGGCTGTGCCCTGGCGGTGCGGCAGTGGTCTCTGAGGCCTGCGGAGTGGCTCTCTGAAAACGCCCAAGCAAGCCCACGACGCTTCGCACGACGCGCCGGACCGTCACTTGGATTCGCTGGGCAAGCGACGTTCGATTATCGGACATCAAATCATTCCTCCCAGACCAGTGGTCGTATGAATTTGGAGGTCTACCCGGCATGGTCAGCTTGACCTCCTCAGAAAAGCCTACCTAGCCAAGGCCTCACGGTAGCACGGAAGACGCGCCGCTGCAACCCTGGGCGATTCTTCGAGATTTCAGTTGCTCTGCGTGCAGCCGTTTTCAACCGGTCGAAATGCCACTCCATATCTTTCCCTAAACCATACGGGGACGTCAGGGTCAGGGATGTCAGGCCGGGTGGCCCTTCTCATCCGACATCGCCGAGGTCTAAAACCTTGCCGTAGCGGACTACTGTCATGCGGCGTAAGCGGGCGTGGGCTGGGTTGGATAGGCCGGGGTCGGACTTTACTAGGGCTATGGCGTCGCGGCGGGCTTCTTCTAGGACCTCGATGTCGCGGAGTAGGTCGGCGATGCGGAATGGGGGTAGGCCGTGTTGCTTGGTGCCGAACAGTTCGCCCGGGCCGCGGAGTTTGAAATCCGTCTCGGCTAGCTTGAAGCCGTCGGTCGAGCCGATGAATGCTTTGAGCCGTTGTTGCGAATCTTCGGTCTTCGGATCGGCGAATACGGTGCAATAGCCGGAGAACTTGCCGCGGCTGATTCGGCCGCGAAGCTGGTGCAATTGGGCCAGACCGAAGCGATGGCCGTCCTCGATGGTCATCAAGGTCGGGCAACGTCAGGGTCAGACTCTAAATATTATAATTTACTTCATTTTGGCGATGGCCCGCTCTAATGTGGCCAGCGTTTTTTCGAGGGCGACTTGATTCGCTTGGGGCTCGTGGCCCTCGCGGAAGCGGCGACGGGACATGCAGACGGCCATGGAGCTGATGTTGCCGAAATACCAGCCGATCTCGCGTTGGGTCAGGCCGCTGTGGCGACAGGCCAACTCCAGGGCCAGAGCCTTCGGCTCGCCGGCGCGGTTGCCGTGACGCCGCAGTTCGGCCGGGTCGAGCCCGAATGCGTTGCCCACCACGCGGCAGATCGTCTCCAGGTCGAGTTCCTTCGGCGGCAGCGCGAGGTCGCGATCGGAAGGTCGGCCCGAGCGTCGCTGCTGGAGCGATTGCTCGATCTGCCGAACGTACGAATCGGACCCGATGGCATGATCGCTTGCCCGAAGCGCCTCGCGCAACGGCCGATCGTCTTCCATCAAGCACGCATGAACATGGGCTCGGTAGTGTCTTCTCGCGGCGGTTGGCGTGTTGCCGAACTGTTCGAGCAGATCGTAACAGATCCAGGGCTGCTGGTCCTTCTTCCGCACGTAGCCGGGATAGCTGCTCCAGGGGAAACCGGCAAGTCGGCTCGCTCGCTCGGCCTTGGCCAGTTTCGATTTCCCTGCAACCTTGACCGGGTTCAAGTGGATGTAGCGAGCCAGTGCGACGAGATACTCGTCATTTTCGACCAGCTTTGCCCCATAGCGTCCCTGAAAGACGTGACCGGGCGCGTCGTGCTTGAACCGGAAGTAGAGAGCATAGCTGGTGTTCAGCCGCTGCATGAATCGTGAGAGATTCGCCCGCCGCGTCCTCAGCAGCAGGTGGTAGTGGTTCGGCATCAACACGTAGGCATGGAGCACCACGTCGTGGGTTTGCAGATTGTCGCGCAGTTGGCGCAGGAATCGCAGGTGGTCGTCATCGGCGAGGAAGATCCGCTTCCGGCCGTTACCCCGAGCCATCACATGGTACAGGGCGCCTTCAAATTCGATTCGCGGTGGTCGTGGCATATCCGTAGAATAGCATATCGGCCGCGGCCATGCAAGGGGAAATTATAATATTTAGAGTCTGACCCTGACCCTCCTTTTCACCCCACGTCGCCGAGGTCCAGGGCCTTGCCGTAGCGGACTACTGTCATGCGGCGTAGGCGGGCGTGGGATGGGTTGCTTAGGCCGGGGTCGGACTTTACTAGGGCTATGGCGTCGCGGCGGGCTTCTTCTAGG
>CAYYOX010000365.1:0-7171 GCA_964473065.1 uncultured Planctomycetaceae bacterium
GGCGGGCCAAGAGCAGGCTACGGCCGATCCGCAGTTGACCGACGGTGACCGGTGCGAGTTGAAGTATTTCCGATCCGTCGACCGTCTTCCGCCGGGGTTGCCCGATTGGTTCATCCGCCGGGATGCCAACGGCGACGGGCAACTCACCTTGGCCGAGTTTGCCCCCAAGGCGGCCAAGACCCAACTCGATCAGTTCGCCCGACACGATCTCAACCGCGACGGCCTCATTACGGCCAAGGAGTATCTCCGCAGCAACGCAAGGGGGAAGAAGGCGAACGTCGAGGCTGCGCAATAGGGACCCAGCCGATGACAACTTCCCCGTTTAGCGCCCGCCGGCACGGCGGCTTGATGGCGAGGTAATCCTTGCCGGCAAGGCCGCCGAGCAGATTAACAACTTTCCCATTTGGGGGTGGCTGGTGTCCGAACAATAGTTGATTGGCCAATGCTAACGCCGCGCCCTACTCGTCGTCGCGATACAACTTGCGTAATCGCTGCAACTCGGCCTTGAGTTCTTCGACCAGATCCGCATAGGCCGGATCGTCGTAAACGCTCTTCATTTCCTGCGGGTCGTTCTTCAGGTCGTATAGCTCCCATTCGCCCAACTCGTGGAAGAAGATCAGCTTGTGCCGATCGGTCCGCACGCCGTAATGTTTGCGGACCGCATGGGGGCCGGGAAACTCGTAGTAGCGATAGTACATCGCCTTGCGCCAATCGTCCGGCGTGCTGCCCTGCAAGACGGGCAACAGACTTTGGCCCTGCATATCCGGGGGAATCTCCGTCTCGGCCGCATCGAGAAATGTTTCTGCGAAGTCGAGGTTCAACACGATCGCGTCGCTAACCGTTCCCGGCGTGATCCGTTTCGGCCAGCGGATCATCAATGGACTGCGCAGCGACTCTTCGTACATGAACCGCTTATCGAACCAGCCGTGATCACCCAGGTAGAACCCCTGGTCGGACGTGTAAATGACGATCGTGTTTTCGGCCAGGCCCGACTCGTCCAAATAGTCCAACACCCGACCCACGTTGTCGTCGACCGAGGCAATGCAACGCAAATAGTCCTTGATGTAGCGCTGATACTTCCAACGAACCAAGTCGTCGCCCTGGAGGTTGGCCTCGCGAAACGCCCTATTCTTCGGCCCGTAGGCTTCATTCCAAAGTCGGGTCTGCTCTTCGTTGAGCCCCCGTTGCGGTGTCAGTTTCAGGTCGTTGGGGTTAAGGTGTTTAGCAACGGTCATGGTTTGCGTATGCGCCGGCGTGCCGCGGCCCGACCAATCGTCGAACAGGTTGTCCGGCTCGGGGATCGTCAGGTCGTCGTAGATCGTCAAATGTTTCGGCCCGGGCTGCCAGTTTCGATGCGGCGCCTTGTGGTGGTACATCAAGAAGAACGGCTTTTGCGGATCGCGCTTCGTCTTCAAGAAATCCAAGGTCACGTCGGTGATTACGTCGGTCGTGTAGCCAGTGTGCTTGACGACGCCCTCGGGCGTTTTCATGCGAGGGTTGTAGTAGGGCCCTTGCCCGATCAGCACATGATAGAAGTCGAATCCGGTCGGCTCGCTCCCCAGGTGCCATTTTCCGATCACGGCCGTCTGGTAGCCCGCCTGTTGCAATAGCTTGGCCACGGTCTGCTGGCTGCCGTCGAACGTGTTGCCATTGCGCACGAAGCCGTTCAGATGGCTATACTTGCCAGTCAGCACCACGGCCCGACACGGCCCGCAAATCGAGTTCGTGCAGAAGCTATTGGTAAACATCATGCCCTCGGTGGCCAGCCGGTCGAGGTTCGGCGTGCGATTGATCCGACTGCCATAGCACGACAGGGCATGGGCCGCATGGTCGTCGCTCATGATGTAGATGATATTAGGCCGCCCGGCAGACGGTTCCTCGGCCAAGCCATAGGCCGCCGCGAGGGAAAGGCCAGCGAAACAAGACAGCAGCATCAATACTTCGAGAACTCTCATCACACAATCCTCCAAATCCAGGGGCTGGGTTCGTCAGGGGCTGGGTTCGTCAGGGTTATCCTGAAACACTCAGTCTACCGCCGCGTCGACCAAACCGCCAGAATGTATAATACACCCCCCTTGCGAAGGCGGCGGTTTACGCCTCGGTTCAACCCGGCTTGTCAAACACGTGGCTGTCCCATAGAATCACGCCTTAGTCGTTCCCCCAGGGAGTCGTTCCCCCAGGGAACCGGCAGCCGGAGTGGCGGAATGGCAGACGCGCTGGATTCAAAATCCAGTGGCCTTATGGTCGTGAGGGTTCGATCCCCTCCTCCGGTACTCGTTGTGATATAAGGACTTACGGCGATTGGTCGAGAGTCCTTTTTTCGTCCCCGTTTCGACCAACACTCCAATAACACTCCACGGCTATCTACTCCTCATCCTCTGTAGACCGCAGCACTTTTCGGCACGTGCAGGGCCTCGACCGCCCCGTCTAGCTGCCGGGCCATGTTGATGTAACGCTGGGTCGTGGAATAGCTCTTAGGCGAGCGGCTCGCCGATCCGCCAGCCGGTCATGTAAAGGAACGTAAGCAGGGCCCGCCACCAATCGGCCGCTGAATAGTCGAAGCCGGCCGGCCAGCGGGCCGCGTCACAAGCCCCGTAGATCTTCGCAAAGTGTCCCGGCGTGACGTAGCGGATAAGCTTCTCGGGTTCCTTGAGCATTCGGGCGAATAAAGCTACCAAGGCGTCCAGCGGATCCGGGGACTCCTAATGCCTTATGGGGAAAACACTTGCGATTTTTTCGCTTGTACGCCCACGAGTTGCAGCTAGAGTTCATGCAGAAGTAGACTTTTCCTTCTGAGGTCCTCAAATGGGAGTTTCTGTCATGAAGAGTTTCTTAGCGACTGTCTCGTTGTTGGCTTTACTGGCGCTGGTTACCATCGGATGCAGCCAGCAGTCGGCAGCCCAGAGTGCGGATCCGGCCTTGTGCGGCGACTGCGGCCAAGTCAAGGGCACTGACGCCTGCTGCGCGAAAGACGCCGTCACCTGCGACAAGTGCCAGTTGGTCAAAGGCGCGCCCGGGTGTTGCAAAATCGAAAAAGGCGCCGACGTGGCCCTGTGCGCCAAGTGCGGCCAGATCAAGGGCTCCGACGTCTGCTGTGCCGAGGGCGCCGAGAAGTGCGACAAGTGCAGCCTGGCCAAGGGCTCGCCCGGCTGCTGTAATATCAAGGGCTAACCGGGCCGCTTGCGGCTTTGCAACGAACCCTCACCGGGTCAACTCCAGGGTAGCCCAAAGACTAGGATCCTCTTGATACGGCATGGGGCTGCCAACGGAAAAAGTCTGCTCGCCCAACTCGCGATCGACCACGGCATAAGTGAACCCCAGCCGCGGGTGTTCCGCGGGGTCGAAGCCGGTGAGTGCTTCGGCCGCGATGAACGCTTCGAGCAGATACCCGTCGGCCCGCATCTTGCTGCGGACCTGCAGGGCATCCTTTGGGATCGAGCGGGGATGTTCCTTGGCCCGATGGATCGGCAACCATTGCACCATGGCCTTCTCGTGCCGCGACCCGTCGCCGGCCGGTAGGAACACGAGTCGATGGCAGAAGCGGCTCGCACGATGGACGTTGTGTACGTCGCGGGTGTCGATCAACAGTTGCAGCCCGTCGCTGTCATCCGGCCGATTGGCCCGGCACCAAGGCGGCTGGCGTTTGCCATGCACTTCGACCGAAAAGACCAATCCCGCCTCGCTCCAAGCCCCGCGTACGTCAGCAGGCGCGGTCCGACCTTCGAGCTCGGCGAAGTTGATCAGCCGGTACTGCTCTTCCAACTCGGCGCCCTTGTCACCCCAGAGCGGATCGCGATACAGGCAGGGGGCCGACAAGCGGAACAGGAATCGTTTGGGTAGTAACGGCTCGGACATCGGCGGGCTCATGGAGTGATTGGCTTGTAGTCTTTCGTCGCAACATTTGCGCACGGTGCACACGTGGTTCAGGGTTCGGGGTTCAGGGTTCAGCACTTGGATGCAAACTCTGTCCCGGGATTCTGAACCCTGAACCCCGAACCCTGAACCCCACAGTTTGAGTTGTTGACGTCATGACTTACTGCTTCTTTGTCTCACGATAATGTTTCCTCAAAAACTTCGCCAGCTCGCCTTGGTTGAGGTCCTCCGCAGAGCGGAACTTCAATCGGATCCGGTCGCAGTCGGGTTGCCGGCCGTCGATTTTGGGGCTGTAGCCCAATCCGGTGATCTGGCCGAGCGTAAACCGCCCCTTCGGACCGCTGAGCCATAGGTAGACGGCGTCGACCTTCTTCGTCTGCACGGCCGCCCACGCCTCCTTTTGCTCGGGAATCTGCCATGGCACGACCTGCTTGTTGGTCCAAACCGTCTGGGCCTTGGGAGCAATCTTCGTGAGCAACTCGCAAAGCTCTTCCAGCAGTTCGACATCCCAAGCGATCGTCTTACCCAAGGGAAACCCCTTGCGGGCGATATGCCACTTCCGGCCCAAAATCTTCCACGGCTGCAATACGTTGGCCTGCTTCTGCACGCGCTCGCGAAACAGGCCAAACCCCTCGATCGCCGCGTCGACGAACTCCCAAAACTCGGGCCGGTCGATCTCTTCGTAACCGTGTATCCGCAGTTCGACCTCCTGCCATGGCCCACGAAGATTCTTGCACCGCACGCGCGACTCGGTCCCATACAAGGGCAAGTCGGGCATGTCGTTCAGCGGTTTCAGATCGAGTCGTTCGATCAACTCCTCGCGGCGAAACGTGTTCTTCGCCGTGCGGAACTTCAGCTTCAACAGCCACTCTTCGCCCGTGATGGCGTGGAAGAACCACCCGTCCGACTTCTTCGTCGAGCGGATCTCGACGATCGTGCGGTTGTCCCATTCGGTCTCGCTGAACAGGTCGTCATGGTCTTCGATCCGATCGATCACCTCGCCGAGCACTTGCCCGCTCCAGCGGCACGGATTGCCGTTTCGGCCCACCCGATCGGCCGTGTGCCACCGCCGCCCGTCGATACGCCACGGCATGTGGGTCTCGCGACCGACCTGCGTGATGTCCAGGTCGTCGTCCCGCCCAGCCTGTTCGGCGGCGAAGTCGAACAGCTCGCGTTTCACAAGCGGCCCGGCCTCCAATACGGGCCGCAAGACTTCGCCCGTATAGGATCGCATGCGACTGGCGCGTTTCGACTTGGCCGACTTCTGATAGGCCTTGGCGTGGGCCACGATCTGCTCGGGCGTGCCTGCGACCACCATGTAGCCGCCCTCGTCGCCGGCTTCCGGGCCGACGTCGATCACCCAGTCGGCCGTCTTGATCACGTCGAGGTTGTGCTCGATCACCACGACCGTATTGCCCAGGTCGACCAGTCGGTTGAGCACCTCGAGCAGTTTGGCCAGGTCGTCGAAGTGCAACCCGGTGGTCGGCTCGTCGAGCAAATAGAGCGTGTTGCCCGTGTCGGGCCGCGAGAGTTCGGCCGCCAGCTTCACGCGTTGGGCCTCGCCGCCGGAGAGTGTCGGCGCCGATTGGCCCAGGGTGAGGTAGTCCAGCCCCACGTCGCAGAGCGTCTGCAGGATGCGGCGGATCTTGGGGATGTTCTCGAACAGCCTGACCGCCTCGCCGCACGACATGTCCAACACGTCGGCGATCGACTGCCCATGGTAGCGCACGGCCAGCGTCTCGGGGTTGTAGCGTCGCCCGTCGCACGTGTCGCACTCGACCCACACGTCGGGTAGGAAGTGCATCTCGATACACAACTGGCCGTTCCCTTCGCATTTCTCGCACCGACCGCCCGACACGTTGAAGCTGAACCGCCGGGCCGTGAACCCCCGCAGCTTCGACTCGGGCAATTGGGCAAAGAATGTACGGATCAGCTCGAACACGCCGGTGAACGTGGCCGGGTTCGAGGTGGGTGTCTGGCCCAACGGCTGCTGGTCGACTCGGATCACCTTGTTGATCAGTTCCAAGCCGCGGATCGCATCATGGGCCCCGGGGAACGTGTGTGCCCGATGCAACATCCGGGCCAAGGCCTGATAGAGCACGTCCTCGACCAGCGAACTTTTCCCACTGCCGCTGGTGCCGGTGACCACGGTAAACGTCCCCAAGGGGAACGGCACGTTGATATTCTTCAGGTTATTGTGCCGAGCGCCGAGCACTTCGAGCCAACCTTGCTCTGGCTGCCGCCGGTTGGACGGTACGGCAATCGCCTTCTTGCCCGAGAGGTATGGGCCGGTGACCGACGCACGCCGACGTGCGACCACTGCGGGAGTACCGCGGGCGACAATCTGGCCGCCATGGCGACCGGCGCCCGGGCCGAAATCGAGCAGTTGATCGGCATTCTCGACCACCTCGCGATCGTGCTCGACGATCAGCAGCGTGTTACCCAGGTCGCGGAGTTTTTTCAATGCGCCCAACAGCCGCGCGTTGTCGCGGGGATGCAGCCCGATCGTCGGTTCGTCCAACACGTACAACACGCCGCACAGTCCGCTGCCGACTTGGGCCGCCAGCCGGATCCGCTGCATCTCGCCGCCGGAAAGCGTCGGGGCGGGCCGGGCCAAGGTCAGGTACTCCAAGCCGACGTCGACCAGGAACTGCGTGCGGTTGTGGATCTCGCGGGCCACTTCGCCGGCGATCTTCCGCTCGGCCGAATTGGGTTTCCAACTCGCGAGTTCCTCGACCAGCTTACCCAAGGGCATGCGGCAATACTCGTCGATCGTTCGCCCCCGCAGCCGCACGGCCGCCGCGTCGTCGCGCAGCCGGCTCCCGTTGCAGACCGAGCATTCCACGTCGTCGACCAGATGCTCCAGCCGGCCGCGGAAGCTGGGTGAAATGCGACTGGCCTCCTTCAACGCCGGGTAAAGACCCTTGTATTGGAACCGGAAGCCGGAAAATAGTTCCGGTTCCTTTTCCCTGGGCCCCTTTTTTGATCCCTTTTTCTTCTCGACGTTGAACCAGCGGTCGGCTGTGCCGTGGAGGATTAGGCGGCGGTGCTTGGCGCCTAGTTGGTCGTAGGGGATGTCGATGGGCACGCCTGTGGCTGCGGAGAAGCTCTTGAGCATGGCCTCGAAAAGCTGGCTGCCGACGTTCGGCCAAAGTGCCACGGCGCCTTCGGCCAAGGTGAGCTTCGGGTCGTGCAGCAAGGCGGCCGGGTTGGTACCCGTTTCGCTACCCAGGCCCTCGCAGTCGGGGCCCCAGCCCAGCGAGCTGTTGAACGGGCGGTTGGGCGGCGAGAGCGGCTC
>CAYYOX010000366.1:0-7167 GCA_964473065.1 uncultured Planctomycetaceae bacterium
TGACCTCGCCGACCGGAAAGACGGGCAACACGGGCACGGCCACATTGTAGGTGATCGGCTGGCCGCCGCGGACATCGGAGACGATCGGCGGATCGCTGTCGGGAACGATCGGATAATCGGGAACGATGGCCAGAGCTGCTTCCCATTTTTTGACCAACTCAGCGTCGCACCCCAAAGTCTCGGCGCCTTGCAGGGCGGCTTTTAACGTAAAGCGCGTCCAGGCGATGTCGCAGGGCGTGTCGTTCTCGCCAAAGCCGCGATGCTCGGGGCTGTACGTCGGGCCGTAGATCGCCTTGCCCTGCGGTGTTCGCTCGCACTGCTGAAGGAATTCGGCATAGAAGATGGCCATCTCCTTGACGATCGGATAGGCGTCCGTTTTGAGGAATTGTCGGTCTGGATTGTAAAGGTAGGCCAGCCAGACATTCTGCGCCTGCCAGCCGTTGGCGCCCGGCACATGAGTCCAGGGGAAGTAAAAATTCATGTGCCGGTTCTTCGACTTGCAGTCGGCCGGGTCGTTAATCTGGTGGTTGAAGTGATTGACCGGATAGAAGGCGCCGTTGATACCGTAGGTCTCTTTGGCAAACCACTTTCCGCGCGGCAGGTAGTCGACCATAAAGCGGTTGTAAGGCTCGGCCAACTCGGCATGGTTGCAGACATAAGCCGGCCAGAAACACTGCTCGAAGTTGTAATCGGTGGTGGCCACTCCGTGCCAGGGCATGGCGTCCGTAGCACAGCCCATGAACAGGCCGACCGGCGGCACGCCCGGCTTGCTGAAGCAGCGGAGGAAATACAAGTTCCGATACCAGACCCCTTCCAAATACGGATCGTCCAGCGAGATGCCCGAGGCGGCCCAGAACTTTCGCCAGGCCACTTCGTGCGCGGCGATCTGCGAATTGGCATCTTCGGCCAGCGTCCGATTGGCCAGTTTGACGGCCGCATCGACCGGATCGTCCGCTTCAAGCGAAGTAACCACGGCCACCGCATGACGCGCTGACTTGGCGGCGTGGGCCATCGCGAACGACATGCCCTGCCAATCGACATCGCCCGGGACCTCGGTCAAAACCCAGTTGGCGCCGCCGCGCGAACCGCGTTTCGGGGCGGGGATGAAGCCGGCGGCGCAAGGCGTGAGCGAAACCGGGCCGGTACTCTCGAAGACCGCCACATTACGGCCGGCTAACACGCGGCCGGTCAGCTTCATGCCGTCGGTTCCCGTGACGGTCCCTACAGCGCGGGCCAGATCGAGTGTGCTTTGCAAAGAAGTCGTCGCTGCGGCGCCCTCGAGCGACTGCGCGTTGCCGTCGGTGGCTACCGAGTGCAGTCGAATCTCGGCCGGTTGGCCGTCGTTGGTCCAGATGTAGAGATCGATTCGCTGGAGCTTCGAGCCGGCGGGAATCTCGAACGATACCTCGGTCGGTTCCTCGGTTGCCGGCTGCCAGCCCGAGCTGACGCCGGCGCCGGGGAAGTCAAAATACCACTTGGCGTTCGCGTCGCCGGAAAGTTTCACGGTGACGCGTTGTACCGGAGCCGTGACTTTCGGCGCAAAACCCCACCCGGCGCTGTTGCCGGCATTGCCCTCGATCGTGCCGATCGCCATTTTGCCGGTCTTGTCGTAATCGATCGTCGACTGGCCCTCTTGGCGTACCGTAGTCCAGGACGGCGGGCCTTCACCGGCGGCGTCACCCGAAAACTCGACATGGCCGCAGATCAACGGGCACGGATAGGGCTTGTGCCAGGAAGGCGGAAAGGCCGTGTTGTACCACTTTCGGTTCTTGATGTCGATCCGCGTAATCTCGGGATCGTCGGCCGTCTCGAGCCGCGCATCGCAGGCGTCGTTCTTGGTGATCGAGAACCGCAGCCGTCCCTGGTGAACCCAAAGAATGCCGTTCAGGTCGCCGTTGCCCAGGATCAGGGCCCCGGGAATCTCGGCGGCCATCTTTTTTTGGACCACGTTGGCCCGCTGTAATGCCGAGGCGTAGGGGATTTCCGGTTGATCGGCCGCTCCGGCGGTGGTGGCGGCGAGGAGTATGGCGAGGGTTGCGATTGTCATGGTGCAGGTGTGTTGGCGCATTATGGACCTCTGGTGGCTCCGAAAAACACCGGGCCCTCCCTTCCAATGAACAAGGCCCGGCCGCTCAACGGTGTAGTGGAACCCGGTGCGTTATTTATCCAGCGGTCGAATCCAGATGTCTCGGAAGCGGACGGGGCTGCCGTGGCCTTGGAGCGTTAGCGGGAGCTTGGCGGCGTGGGGCTTGTAGGGGAGGATTTGGGCGTGGGTCATCGGGCCCATGATTTCCTGGTCGTGGTGTACCAGCACGCCGTTGTGCAGGACCGTGATTCTTCCGGGCTGCTTGAGTTTCTCGTCCTCGAAGACCGGGGCGATGAACACGATGTCGAACGATTGCCACTCGCCCGGCGCACGGCAGGCGTTGACCAGCGGCGGCGTCTGGGCGTAGATCGAGGCCGCCTGGCCGTCGGGGTAGATCTGCTGCTGGTGCGAGCTGTGGGAGTCGAAGATCTGGATCTCGTAATGGCCCATCAGAATCACGCCGCTATTGCCACGGTTCATAAAGTCGCTCGGCGTAGCGGGAGTCATCCAACCAACGTGGAGTTGGCAATCCCCAAAGGCATCTTTGGTCACCATCGAGCCGTGCCCTGCTTCGGCGTAACCGTCCTCGACCTTCCAGTCCGACGATTGCCACTTCGAGAGTTCCTTGCCGTCGAACAAGACGATCGCATCCGACGGCGCCGTGGCGGATTCTTCCGGCCCGGGTACGACCAGCTTCGGTATCGGTCGGTCGGGATCGTGGACGTGGTACTTGTTGTCGGTCCATGGCGTCAGCGGCGTATCCTTGTAGCCGACGACCGTTCCGGAATCGGTCTCCCGGACAATCAGTTCATGCCCGTTGGCCACCCATAGCACGGTGACAAGAACCAACCCGAGGGTCCCTGTCGCGATTGTCAAGCATTTCCAATGAGTTCGTCGCATGGTAGATCTCCAGTTAGTGTTATAAAGCCGCGACCGTTGGTCGCGCCCCGTGGCGTCGAAAAAAACTCGCAATTGAAACTTCCGTCGCGACCACCGGTCGCGGCTTTATAGGTCTAGAAAAAGTTCGTGATACCCGGCAGCGGCAGGGGATAGTTGCCCGTTTCGTCGAGTTCGGTCGGCGGGTCCATGTCCAGCGAGATGTCGGCCAGCTTGGGCTCGAACTCGAAGTCGGCCGCCAGCATCTGGTCCCAAGTGATCGTCTTGCCCGTGTAACAGGCGAGCTGCCCCATGATGGCCATATAGGTGCTGTCGATCATCGTATCGCCGTTGTTGACCGGCTTGCCCTCGCGGATCGAGCCGATCAGGATCTTCTGCTCCTCGGTATGGGGATTGTTCTTCGGACCCTGGTATTGCCAATTGTTTTCGCCCTGGATTTTGCAGGCGGTCCAGTGGCAGACGCCCTTGGTGCCCATGATGATGTCGTCCCATATCGGATAGCACGCCAGTCGGGTTTGACACATGGCATAAACCCTCGGGCCACTCTTGTGCTCGTAGACGACCGAGCCGTGGTCGAACATATCGCCGTGGACCTCGCCGAACGAACTGGATCGCCCGCCCAGCCCGAAGCACCAGGTGGGGTTCTCTTCGTGCAGCACCCAGCGCATCCGGTCGAGGTTGTGCACCAGCGACTGCGTCACGTCGTCGCCCGAGAGCCAGCGAAAGTGGTACCAGTTGGCGAATTGGTACTGCGCCTCGTTGTGTCTCGGGTCGCGGGTGACCGTCCCATACGGCCCCCGGAGAAACATCGACTGGATGGCAACGATATCGCCGATCGCCCCGTCGTGGATCTGCTTGACCTGCTCCTGGTAAGGCAGGCTGTAACGGCTTTCGTGGCCGGAGACGATCGACAGGTTCTTCTGCTGGGCCATCTCGCAAGCCCTCTTCAGGCGCAGACAGCCGGCCGGATCGATAGCATGGGGTTTCTCGATGAAGACGTGTTTGCCGGCCTTGATCGCTTCTTCGGCGTGGAACGAGTGGTACTTCGACGCGCAGGCGGTCAGCACCGCATCGCTGGCCTCGATCACCGCCTTATATCCGTCCAACCCGTGGGTACACGTATCGTCGGTGGCCACGAACTGGTCGGGAAAGTTCGCCTTGAAATACTCTTTCTTGACTTGCATCCGACCTTCGAACACGTCGACCATGCCGGCCAGCTTGACGTCCTTGCCGAGGCTCAGCGCCGCGGCGGCCGCCCCGCTGCATCGTCCGCCGCAGCCGAGCATGCCGATGCGGATTTCCTGGTTGCCGGCCGCATGGGCCGAGCGGGCCAACGAAAGTCCGCCCGCCGTCGCCGCGCCGGCCAGGGCCGAAGTTTTCAGAAAATCACGTCGTGAGGCAGTTTTCGCAGCTCTTGTTTCCGGCATGGAAGACTCCGTGTCTTGGGGGGTAGGATGCAGGATTCGGTTCAGCAGGCCCCGATTATACCGTATCCCCAACGAAAAGGCCACTTGTTGCAAGGGCTCGGCGATTCTTGAAAGAGAGTGTGGCACAAAACGCGCAAGTAGTGTTGCACCACCACGTTAGGTTCGTTATTGCCGAGAGGCGAGTGCGGTTACAAACGTCGGACAAGGTAAGACCGCTAAACGATCAGTGCGGAACGCAAATATAACTTCACAACGGCGAGACCGTTCGGAGCGTCTCTTCTTGCTCGTCGGGTAAACGCAGTTCGACGGCGTCGGACTTGTCGGCCACGGCCGCTTGGAACTCGGCCGGCGTGTCGACCGCTTTGCCGTCGACATGCGTGATTCGCATTCCGCGTCGCAGGCCGACATCCCATGCGGAAGTGCCTTCTTCCACCTCGGCAATGATCACGCCGCGGTCGGGAAACGATGCGCCTTCGCCTTCGGAGTCCGGATCGACCACGGCCGTGCGATAGTCGACCCGCAGGCCGCGCCATGGTTCGGGCCGGGTGGTGACAATCATTCGGCCTCGCACGGGATACTTGGCCAGCGTGACGTCCACCGTGCGGCGTCGGCCGTCGCGCAGCAACTCCAGTCGGGCGACCGTCTCGACCGGTTTGCGGCCTACTTCCAGGACCAGGGCGTCGGCCTCATAGATCGGTCGGCCGTCGATGGCCGTCACGAGGTCGTCGGGCCTTAGATCGACTGCGGCGGCCGGCGTGCCCGGCACGATCCAATCGACCCGGGCCCCTTGCAGGCCGGCGAGCACCTCTTGCTGGAGCAGGTTCGTCGGCTGGATGCCCAGGAAACCGTACTCGACCTCGCGACCTTCCTTGAGCGTTCGGACCACGCGGCGAAAGGTTTCGTCGACCGGGATGGCGTATCCGCCGGCCTGTTCATAACCGGAAACGGCCGCCAAGGAGACGATCAGCCCGACCATGCGGCCCTTGAGGTTCACCAGCGCGCCGCCGCTCGTGCCGAGATTCAACTTGGCGTCGGTCTGGATCAGCGTGCCGAAGTGGTGCAGCGTCGGTTTCTCCGAAGAGCCAGTCGCGCTGGGTTGCGGCGGGGCTTTGCGGTTGAGATTGGCCACGATCCCCCACGCGGCACTGACCTGCCCGTCGCGGGCAATCGCGTATGGGTTGCCCAGCGCGATCACGATTTGCCCTTTTTTCACGCCGGCCGCATCCTCGAAGACGATGGGTGTCAGGTCCACGGCCTCGACACTCAGCACGGCCAGATCGCTACGAGGATCGGCCCCCTTGATCCGAGCCCGGTAGACTTTGCGGTCCGGAGTGCGGACGTAGTATTCGCTGTTTTCGCCCAGCACATGGTAGGCCGTCAGGATCAACCCGGCCCGATCGATCACAACGCCCGTGCCGTACTCGTTGGGGATGAAGTCCGGATCGGTCGGGTCCGGATCGGCTGGGGCAACCGGCCGCCGGCCAAACGGATCGGGCCGCGCCTCCAGGCTGAACGTCTCGCCCGGCTGGTCCTTTCGCACGCGAGCAATCGCCACCACCGACTTCTCGCAGCGGGCGATCACGTCGACCAACGTACGTTCGATTGCCGCGGCGGCTTCAACCCCCGAGATATCCTGTCCCAAGGCCATGCCGGAGACAGTCCCCGCCAGAGCCAGCAACGCGATCGCATTGAGCCGAAAAAGTCGGGGCATGGGGTGTTGATCTTGGGAAAACGGAGCTTGAGGTTAGGTCAAGCCTATTCCGCAAATCCTCGGGCGGCGAGGACCTGTTCTTTGAGTTCTTCGACAAACTTGGGGTTTTCTTTGAGATATTCGCGGACTCGCTCGCGGCCTTGGCCGAGTTGCAGTTCGCCGTAGCGGAACCAGGCCCCGCTGCGGACGACCAGTTTCTCCTCCATGGCCAGATCGAGCACGTCGCCGACGTAGCTGATGCCGTCGGTGTGCATCATGTCGAACTCGGCCATCCGGAAGGGGGGGGCCACTTTGTTCTTGACCACCTTGGCCCGGACCCTCTGCCCGACGATCTGCTCGCCGTCCTTGAGTTGGCCGATCCGTCGCACGTCGATCCGGCACGCGCTGTAGAACTTCAGGGCCCGGCCGCCGGGGGTCGTCTCGGGGCTGCCGAACATCACGCCGATCTTCTCGCGGATCTGATTGATGAAGATCACCGAGGTCTTGCTCTTGGCGATGGCCCCGGTGAGCTTTCGCATCGATTGGCTCATCAGTCGCGCCTGCAGCCCGACGTGGATGTCGCCGATCTCGCCTTCGAGCTCCTTCTTGGGGACCAAGGCCGCCACCGAGTCGATGACGACGACGTCGACCGCATTGGAGCGGATCAGCATTTCGGTGATCTGCATGGCCTCTTCACCGCTGCCCGGCTGGCTGACCAGGAGGGTCTCTAGCTCGACGCCCAGCTTCTTGGCCCAGGTTGGGTCCAAAGCGTGCTCGGCGTCGACGAACGCGGCGATCCCGCCGTCGCGTTGCGCTTCGGCCACCACATGCAGGGCCAGGGTGGTTTTGCCGCTCGACTCGGGCCCGAAGATCTCGACCACGCGGCCGCGGGGGATTCCTTGGCCGCCCAGCGCCATGTCCAGCGACAGGCTGCCGGTCGAGATTCCGGCGATTCGCCCCTGATGGTGGGCCCCCAAGGGCATAATCGCCCCTTCGCCGAACTGGTTTTCGATCTGGGCCACGGTCGTTTTCCGTTCGGGGCGGGTCTCTAAGCTCGTGATGGCATG
>CAYYOX010000367.1:0-4125 GCA_964473065.1 uncultured Planctomycetaceae bacterium
AGACACGCAAGCCCTCACCCTAACCCTCTCCCAAAGGGAGAGGGGACCAATTTGCGAAAGTCAACCCATAAACTACGCCTGCACAGGCCTACTTCCCGGCCATCGCCTCGGTCAGGATGGCGGCCGTGCTCTTTCGCATGATTCGCGGATCGACCTCTTCGCCGGCCAAGAGCGACTGGCGCACTTGCTTGCCGGAGATGAACACGGGCTTCTCGTCCGAGTGGTTCTCCATCAGATCGACCCGACCCAACGACTCGTAGAAGGCGGCAAAACCGACGTTCAACGGGCTGATCTTCAGATCGCCGGCCAGATTGTTGAAGATCTCCTGGGCGTCGAAATCACCCCAGATCGCCGAACCGTCGTGGTACGGAGCGTCGGCGTGCTTGCGCCCGATGACGATGTCCGTGTAGCCGAAGTTCTGCCGATAGATGGCGTGCATGACGGCCTCTTTCGGTCCGCCATAGAACATCTTGATATCCAGCCCCAACAGGATCACCCGATCGGGAACCGACTCGCCGCGCGGGCCCCAGAGTTCCGGATCACTGTCGCCCTCGCCCAGTACTCTTCGGTCGATGAGCGTTTCGTAAGTATGCATCCGCACGTCGGCATGAACGTCGTCGCCCTTGGTCTCGCCGACCAACGGGTTCAGGCAGGCGCCCGCATTGTGTCCGGCACGGATCAGGGTCTCCAAGCCATAGAGCAAGGCATACTCGTGGGCCCGGTGCAACGGGTTTCGCGTCTGGAACGCAACGACCCGATCCCAACCCTTCTCGGCCAACAGCGAGCGGACCTCAAGCGGCGAGAGGACGTATTTGCCGAACTTCGGATTCTTCGGCTGCGGCAGCACGCGGATCGAACCGCCCAGTAGGTGCGTCTTGTCGGCGTCGCCTTTAAGCACCATGTCGCCGCCGGGATGGTCCGTGCGATCGGTCAGGTAGACGCACTTGAGATACTTCTGCTTATCCCAGGGAAAGACATCGCTGATCTCGAGCGTGGCCACGATTTCGTCGGACGAGTTGACCAACGCGACCTCTTGCCCGGCCGACAGTTTACCGGCCAACTCCTCGGCAATCGGCAAGGCCACCGGAATGGTCCAGGCATATTTCTGACCGTTACACTCGATGACCGACTCTTCGAGCACCCGATCGTAAGTGGCCGAATCCATCGGGCCGGTCAAGGGACTCAGTCCTCCGTCACCCAATCGATAGACGGTCGAGAGATCGGCGTCGGAGACGGGCACTTGGGCCAGCGACTTCGCGTGGTCCAGGAAATCGTCGATCATCTCCGGTTCGACGGTTCGGTTAACGGGTTCGGTCAGTCCGCCATGCGGCACAATAAGGTCGGCCATAGTTCACTACCTTTACAAAGTTTAGCACTGATTGGGTTCGAATCCCTCAGTATAGGCAAGCTCGGCAGGGCACGCAACCGCTGTGGCCCATTCTGCCCGACATAGGGGGGAATTGGGGCGGAAAAGCCCGATTTGCACCCGAAATACGCGGGTGCAGACCGCGGTTTGAAGTTTTCCAGGCGGCGGCGCGGTAATGGCGTTGGCCGGTAGCGGTGCAGTGACCGTGCGTCCAGAAGGGGGTGAGCGGATCGGGGAAATGGGGTCAGGGGGAAATGGACCGTGTGATTGCTCACCCGGGGCCACCCGGCCCACAATGCCCTTTCTCCACGAGGAATTGAACCCGATCGTTGTTAACCTTCAGTGAATCGTCGTGTTTCCATCACGCGCACCGCGCCCAGCGCGTGAGCATCGGCGAATTGCGCCATGCAAAGTGCGAAGAAAAGGAAACGGACGAATGATCCGCTAAGCGAGCGTTCTTGGAGTGGATCGATCCGGCAACGAGAGGCGCACATGGTTTACAATCTCCTGTTGTGAGTCTAGGATTGGAGGCCCTGGGAGGTTAGGGGTCCTATGTCTGTCTTGCGACCGGTGTGACCCTCCAGCGATTGTACTTGCCCTTACGAAGTATCTTCATCGGACTGGCGCACATCGATACCCAACCGCTGCATACGCGCTTGCCATTTCTGTCGCGCCAATTTGCGCATGTCGTCGATTTTGTCCATTTCGTCGACGATCTCGAAACCGATCAGCGTTTCGACGACATCTTCGAGTGTGACGATGCCCTCCGTGCCGCCGTAGTCGTCCACGACCAGCAGGATGTGGGCCCGGTTGTCGAGCAGTTCCTCCAGCACGTGACTAAGCCGCGTGTTCTCATTGACGGCACGGAGTTCTCGACGCAAATCGCGAAGCGTGGCGGCGCCGTCGTGACGGTGCTCGTCCAGTAGGATGTCCGTCTTCAGGATAAACCCGGTGACTTCGTCGCGGTTCTCGCCGTAGATCGGGATGCGAGAAAAACTAATTTCCGCGTTGGATTCCATCACCTCGTGTACCGTCAAATCCTGCTGCAAGGTGAAGACGACCGTCCGCGGCGTCATGATGTCTTCCGCACACAAATTGGGGAAGCGGAACAGGTTCTTCAGGATCCGCGATTCCTTCGGGTCAAGCTGGCCCGACTCGGCGCCGATCTCGGCCAGGGCCGCGAACTCATCGCGACTGAACGGATGCACGGTCTTGCCGCCGGTCAGAAGGTTCGTCAACTGCTCCGAGAAGACGATCAATGGGTACAGTAACCAAATCAGCCACTGCACGAACCGGCTGGCCGCCGGAGCCAACTGGCGCCAATACAGCGCACCTAACGTCTTGGGGATGATCTCGGAGAGAAACAGAATCAAGAGCGTTAGCACGCCCATGGTAAGGCCGACGTAGGCGTCACCGAAATAGGCCGCGGCTTCCGCACCCGCTCCGCCGGCCCCGACCGTGTGCGCGATTGTGTTCAGCGTGAGGATGGCCGCCAACGACCGGTCGATGTCGTCCTTGATCTTCTTCAACAGGCCGGCGCTCTTTTGGCCGTCCTTTTCCAGATTGGCAATGTACGATGGCGAGACGCTGAACACCACGGCCTCGGCGATCGAACACAGAAACGAGAATCCCAGAGCGACCGTCGCATAGACCAGCATCATCACCAGATGCGACGTTTGCCCAAGCTGATTTTCCGCGCTCGGCAACCGAGTCACGCCGGCCGCCCCCATCATCGTGGCCATCAGCAGACCAGCAGCAAGAATTGTACATAACTTCATCATGCGTTCCATTCTCAGCCAAATGTGGCCACGATGCAAGAGGAAGACCGGCAGCCGCAAATGAAACCTATTGCGATAGAGCCGCAACCAAAAGAAGAAACAGGGGGCAGTCATGAATTATAATTGCGAAGCAGTGGCGCACTTGCCTAGGATGGCTTGCCGAGGACGGTTCGGGCTATTTCTTCTCCAGTCACCGGCCGGATGATGCCTCGCTCGCAGATGAGGGCCTCAATCAGCTCGGCCGGCGTGACGTCGAAGGCCGGGTTGTAGACGTTGACTCCCTCGGGCGCCGTCCGGCGGCCGAAACCGTGCGTGATCTCTTCCGGATCGCGTTGTTCGATCGGGATCTCGCTCCCGTCGGAAAGCGACATGTCGAACGTACTGATCGGTGCGGCTACGTAGAAAGGGATCTTGTGGGCCGCGGCCAGTAGCGCCACACCGTAGGTGCCGATCTTGTTGGCCACGTCGCCGTTGGCCGCGATCCGATCGGCGCCGGTCACTACCGCCTGCACGCGTCCTTCACGCATCACCACGGCCGCCATGCTGTCGCAGATTACGGTGACATCGATCTGGCGTTGTTGAAGTTCCCAAGCGGTCAGCCGAGCGCCTTGCAGCAGGGGTCGAGTTTCGTCGGCAAACACGTGCAACCGTTTTCCCGATTCGGCGGCCGCAAACATCACAGCCAAGGCGGTCCCATAATCGGCCGTAGCCAATCCGCCGGCGTTGCAGTGGGTCAGCACGCCGTCGCCGTCGCCGAGCAATTCGGCCCCATGCCGGCCGATGTCGCGACAGATTTGGCGGTCCTCTTCGTGAATTGTCCGAGCTTCCGTCAGCAAGGCCTCGGCGATCTCCGGCGATGGTCGACCGCGCAAGCCGGTCGCCTTTTGCTTCATGCGATCCAAGGCCCAGAAGAGATTCACAGCCGTGGGCCGACTGGCGGCCAGCAGATCGACCACCTCTTCCAGGTGTGCAAAGAAGGCC
>CAYYOX010000367.1:4135-7114 GCA_964473065.1 uncultured Planctomycetaceae bacterium
TTGCCGTGGGCAGCTGGGACAGACGTTCTGTTCTGTGGTCTATCTGCCGTCTCGTAGGGCTACGCATGCTCAGAGCGGTGTCGGCCGAGCCAGCCGGTCGCTTTTTGTTTCATCCGCTCTAGCGCCGATAAGAGATCCAAAGCCGTGGGCCGGCAGACGTAGAACACGTCGACCACTTGATCCAGATGTGCGAAAAAGGCCGCTTCGTCTTTGTCGGTGGCCGACTGCATGCCCACGCATACGCCATAAGCGGCCGCGATGCCGATCGCCGGTGCGCCGCGTACCCGAAGCATCTTGATGGCTTCCACCACGCTGGGTACGTCACGGCAATCGATCTGAAGAAACTCGACCGGCAGCCGAGTCTGGTCGATCATCCGCACGTATCCGTCTACCTCGCCGACCCAGCCGAGCGTATCGATGTGTTCCATTTTTCCTTCAGTCGTACCGCGCCGCTACTCGTCGGCGTAGACGCGTGTGCTCTCTTCCTTGGTGACCGGTTTGCTCATCTCGTCGGTCGTGAGTTGTACGCGAACTCTCAAGTCACCCGGCTGGAGCCCCTTAGCGCGTACCCGATAGGTGGTATCGGCCTTCGGCGCCAATCGGGGGAGCGGGTCGAAGGTCACGCGGTTGCCCTCGACGTTGTGCCGGGTGGGCCCTTCGGCGCCGATCGGTTGCAGCTCGGGTGGAAATAGAATGACCAATTGCGCGTTCTCGGCCGGCTTCGAGCCCTGGTTGAGCACGCGGATTTCGTATGTCGTTTCGCCACCCACCTCGACCGGGTCGGTCACGTCGACCACCTCGAACATGATGGCGGCGATCCCTTCGATCGTTACCGGTTGCTCGTTCTCGGCCGACAGACCTCGATCGGCGGTGCCTCGAACCTTCAGCGCGTGCTGGCCCGACTTCACCGGCATGGTCACCAATTCCACGTCACCCGTCTCGTCCACGGGTAGCTCGGCCAATCGCCAGCGGATCGTCTGGTCGGTCTCCTCATAGTATCCCTGGTTGCTGGCACTGACGAACTTCAGGCCGCGCGGCAAGTAGGCCACCAACTCGACCTGCTCGGCCGCCGCCGTGCCCGGATTATGCACCAACAGCTTGTAAGTCGCCTTGCGTTCCAGGTACCGCTTCTTCGGACCGGTGATGGCCACTTCGAGTTCCGGGGCAATCACCTCGATGTCGAACCGATCCTCCGCCGTGAGATTACCCTCGCCGACGGCCGTCAACACATTGGTCACCACGCCCGCCTCGGCTGCCTTGAGGGTCAACTCCAACTCGCGGGTCTCGCCGGGCTTCAGATCACCCACGCGGTATTCCAGTTCCGGACCGGCCGAATGTTGAAATCCGGGAGGAATGCTCTCGGTCAACACCACGCCCGTGGCCGTCCCGCTGCCGGGGTTCGAAATCTTGATCTTCAGCATCATGTCCTCGCCGATGAGCACTTGCTCGACGGCCGAGCTTTCCACCACCAACTCGGGCTTTGTGGCGGTCGCTCGCGCGGAAACATCCGCCTGGAACATGACCGTGGCCACGCTGCCAATCTCACCTTCGGTCACCGGCTCGATTTCCATCTCGACCGTCGCTTCATCATTCGGCCCCAAGCTCCCCAGCGTCCACACCAATTCGCCGTCCGCGCCGCGCGAAGCGGTCGGCGTGGTCCCCAACAGCCGCGCGCCCTTGGGAATCTCGTCCCGAATCGCTATACGATTGGCCACGATCGAGCCCGTGTTGCGAACCGTCACGCGGAACGTGGCCGGTTTGCCGACCTGGACCTCTTGCGGGGCGGTTTTTTCGATCGTCAACTGCGGAGACTGCACGCCTTCGAGCTCTTCCGTGCCGGGACGGCCCGTGCCTTCACCCACTGGGCCTTCACCCATCGGGTTCGACTCGATCGGCATCGGCTCTTCCGCCGCACGATAGTCTTGCGGCGGCTCGTCGATTGTTTGATTCTCTGGTGCTGGGCTAGTCGACTGGGCGAACGGATCGGCCTCCAGCGGCTCGCGTTCTCCGGCAGTCGTCCTATCGGCGTATCGGTCAGTTTCCGGAGGATCCATCGCTTCATCCGAACCGGGGTCCGGCAATTGCGGAAGACTCGATGCATCCGCCGGATCAAGCTCTTCCGGAGGAGCCAGCGACCGCGGCCCGTGGGGAATCTCGCTCGACGCCTGAACCACCTCGGTCGGCAACGGCCTGTCGACGGCCCGGGTTGGTCGCAGTGGTCTCGCCTGCTCAACTACCGGGGCCAGCAAAGGCGTCTCGCTGCTGGAGGCGTATCGTTCCTTGGCGGGTCGCTGTGCCTTGGTGGGTCGCTGTGCCTTGGTGGGTCGCTGTGCCTTGGTGGGAACTTCTCGAGGTAACTCGGCCTCATTGCGTTTGCTGACCGGCGCTCGACCTCGCAAGGGATTCGTGCCGGATGTTTCTCTAGATGAATGGGCGTTCGACGTGGCCGGGGGACGAAGTCGGTTGGTCGCATTGACTGGCGAATTCTTTGCCAAGTCGTTGACCGACGGAGTCGGCTCGACCCCGCGTTGAGCCTGGGCAATCGCGATCAACCCTAAGGCCACGACAGTACCCAACGCGCCGATACGAAGCAGAATGCGTTTCATGGGAGTTTCCCCAGTGAGTGTGAGCGAAAGTTCTTGTACGAAAACGATTCCGCGAGGACAGTTCTTGTGTACCGCAAGACACCCCTCGGAATAACCGATCCACGAACCGACACACTTTGTCCCGGTTCGTGGCGTGGGTAACTACCAAAATCCCCCGGCCTATGCAACGCCAATTCCCGTTTCTTGGGGTGCAGGGTGCAAATCGCACTTTGCGCGATTTAGAATCGGCGGTAGACAATAGGAGGGGTGATTTTGATCACATTCATGCAGGGAGGCGGGAAGACAGGGTAGATAGGGGCTCTCGGATGGTAAACAGCGTCGGATTAGGGCGTCGGATTGACGAGTTTGTTCGGGGATTGGCGGAGAAATTCGG
>CAYYOX010000368.1:0-7094 GCA_964473065.1 uncultured Planctomycetaceae bacterium
ATACTAAAACTCCTCGGTCTCCATGAAACAACATACGCTTTAGTCGGATGAACCTCAAAAACTCTTTCTTATCGTCTACAGCTTCAAAGTGTTTCCCCCCTTCCCCTTAAAGCGTTTTCCCCTTTTCTCTTTTTTCCCCTTTTTCCTCCCCCTTTTACCTTCCCTTTTTCCCTCCCACCTGCCCTTCGCACCGACCGGATATACGAGTATACTCGCGAAGCCGACCGTCATCCGCACAACCCCAGAGGCCACCGGCCGATGCAGCCTTACGACATCCTGATGCTAGTAGTGCTACTGGCGGCGATCTTTTTCGGCGCGCTCAAAGGCATGGCCTGGCAGCTAGCAGCGATGGCATCGCTACTGCTTAGCGGCGTGGCGGCGGTCACGTTCAGCGGCCCGCTGGCCCCGTTCTTCGGCGACGAGGAGCCGTGGAACCGGTGCATCGCTATGTTGGTGCTCTATGTGGGCACCTCGCTGGGGATCTGGCTGATCTTTCGCATGGTCTCGGGAATCATCGACCGCGTGCGACTGAGAGAATTCGACCGGCAGCTTGGGGCCGTCTTCGGGGCCATCAAGGGGACGCTCTGGTGCCTGATTATCACCTTCTTCGCCGTGACCCTTTCCGAGCCCGCCCGGCAGCAGGTACTGAAATCCCGTTCAGGCTTCTTTGCGGCCGTATTGATCCAGCGCGGCGAACCGTTGCTCCCCCCTGCCATCACCAACTATCTGGGTGGGTATCTGCGGCAGATGCAAGAGAAGCTCGACCCGAACTTGCCGCCGTCCGAACCCGCGGACGCGGGCCCTGGGACGTCCGTTTCGCGCGACCGGCCGGGCCGTTTCGGTCGCTTGGCCGCGGCACATCGCAGCCTTGCGTCGGAACGTCCGAACTTGGCGCAGCGGGGCCGTGAAAAGGCTGTTTCCCCCGGGTTTCGACCACCATCCGACCGAACATAAGAAACATTATCGGACGTTGTGGGCCACCTCCAAATGCGGCTGTTGTCCGTTCGATTATCATCGGCGGGGGCAAGATTTCCTCGGTCGGGGCGAATTACCTGCCGATACCCGAATTTCGAGTTTTGTAGGAGGCGACTCCCGTCGCCGACAATTCCCCAAGGTCGGCGACTACAATTGACCGTCGAAGGAGATCGCGCCCATGAGTGACCAGCCAGCAGTTTCCAATCGGCCGCGGTGGTGGCTGCGGATCGGGTGTGTCGTTGTGCTCACGCCGATTCTCATTCTGGCCGTGTTGTGGTTCGGCGGGTCGCCGAACGTGCCGCGGAAGCCCGTTCGGTTGGTCCGGGGCCAAGACGGGCAGCTTCAGCCCGAGGGCCCTTCCGATGAGGGGGCCGGTATTTGGTTGGAAGTTCAGGCCGGCAAGCTGGCGGCTAACAACACGCTGAGTTCGGCGTCGGTGGAAACACTATACAACGAGGCCCGGTTTGCCTGTCGTCGGGTGGCGATTCTCAATCGCTCGGACCATCCGTTGTTGGCCCGGGCGGGAGCCGAGTTGCTCGAGCGGATGAAACCGTTGGGGTATATCGAGCGGCTCGACTACTATCCTCACGGTTTCCAGCCCGAGCCGGGCGAGTTGGCGCCGGATGTCTTCGTGACGATCGAACTGGACAAGATCGCCGAGTCGGGTTTGTTGGCCAGTCGGAAGGTCGACACGACGATCTTGGTGTCGGCGGGCACTTCCATGTACCGCAGCCGCTGCAGCTACTCCGATCATCTTTCGCCTCCGATGCTGGAATCCGACTGGCAGGCCACGCTGCACCACCGGTCGACCACGACCGGGATCGCTTCGTCGGCGGCCAAGCACAAGCAGGCGGCCGAGAACATTGCCGAGCAGATCGCCAAGGCGTTGACGGAGCGGTTCGACAAATGTCGTGAGAAATACGGCTCCTTGCCGGAGTTGCCCGAGGTGTTCTATCCGCCCTATCGCGAACTGCCGCCGATGCCGCTGCTTCAGCAGTATGAAGTCGAGCAAGTCTGTAGCCATCACGGGCTGATGTTCCACAACGAGACTTTTTGGCGATTGACGACCGCCAAGGATCGGGCCGAAGTGCTGACCGACATTCAGCAGATCATGGAAACGGCCGGTTGGACCACCTCGGGCATTTCGACGGAAGAAAACTCGCTGCCGCATTTGCGGATGAAACGGGACGGGGCAGTGTTGGAGGTTTTTCCCCGCGAGCGTCGCCACGGGGGAGTTGTGGTCCGCCGCTCGACCGAATCGAGCGATCCCGAAGCTGAAGTGTTTTACGTTCGCTATCTCGATCCTAGACCTGTGGCTGCGTCCTCCGAAGAGTGCGAGCGGGGCGGGGATGAGGTTGTTGACGGCGAGGCGTTGATGCTTTTCATGTCGTACTTGCAGGGAGATCAGCGGGACCGAGTTTTGGAGAAGCTGAAGACATCCACGGCCGGGACGACGCGTCAGTGGCTTGCGATCGCCAAGCTGCATCAGCGGTTGAAGCAGGACGACGAAGCTCGCAATGCGCTGTTGCGTGCCAATGCCTTGCTTCGAACTGCGTACGACCAGGGTGATTTGTCGAATCAGATTCGGAATCTGGCCAAGACGCTAGGCATCGAAGAACAGATCAAGCAGCCGATTGACGCGGTGCTGCTGCAGGAACTCGGTTTTGCCGAGTTGAAGCCGGGCGTGCAGATCGCGGATGTCGAGTTCGGTTTGAACGAGCCGGCGCACTTCTTTTGCCACACATCCGACGGGAAACTGAAGACGTTAAGCGTCCAGGTGGTCAAGAACGTCACCAAGGAAGGCAAGACGGCGTATCAATTGGCGCATGTAGTCGCCCATGGCGGCAGTCGCTCGTGGGGTAAGGGCGGGAGTTGTGACGAGCAGTCACCAGCCTCGCATCATACGACGTTTGACACAGAGAGCAGCATCACGGTCGAAGTGATCAAGCTTCCCGGCAAGGAACGGTTTCGGCTTTCGGTCAAGTTTGTCGGGCCGCGTGCGGTTTAGTCGCGGATCTCGATGTCTTTGAACATCACGTGCATTACGCAACCGGAGTGCATCTGTAGGGCGAGATGCCCTTCGGGACGAGCGGGATCTTTTTTCAGATCGGCCGTCTTCGTGCCGTTGACATGCACGGTGACGTTGCCGCCGTGGGCGTCGATGAGCATCTCGTTCCAGTCGTCAGTCTTGGTGAACTTCTTCTCCTGCTCGACGGTCGGCTTTTCGATCCACGCTCGGCCGTAGCTCTCGTAGATCCCGCCGGTGCCGCTGCCGGGCAGACCGACTTGGATTTGCAGACCGTGGGCCTGGTCGGGGTCCTTGAAGATGGTTCGGATGTAGAACCCGCTGTCGCCGGAGAAGCATTTGAACTTCAGCCGAATGGTGCAATCGGCATACTTCTTGTCGCTGACCAGCAGGCCGTAGAGCTTTTCGTTGTTGGCCCGACCGACGAACGCCCCGTCCTCGACGGTCCACTTGCCGTCGCCGATGGCGTGCCAACCGTCGAGCGTTTTGCCGTCCATCAACGGCTTCCAGGCCGAGGGCTTTTCTTCGGCGGCAGTGGCTGTCAGGCCAATACAAAGTACGAGAACGGAACCGGCAACAGCAATTCTACGACAACTCATGGGAGGCCCTCCACAAAATGTGTTAAGACGCGCAGCGCACACGCGCGGCGTGGGTATGCAAATTGGTCCCCTCTCCCAAAGGGAGAGGGGAGATTTACGATGATACCCGATCTGCCGGCTGTTTGGAATGGGGCGCCGGAGCGGCCGACGTGGGATTGTCTTCTGTGGGTTCCTCGGTGTTCGTGGACGATTCGAGGAAGACGCCCATCTTGCGGAATTTCTGATATCGCTCTTCGACCAGTTCTTCGACCGGTCGGCCGGTCAACTCGCGGAGCTGAGCTCGCAGATAGATTTTCAGCTTGCTGGCCATGCGTCGCGGGTCGCGATGGGCGCCGCCGAGCGGTTCGCCGATCACTTCGTCGATGATCCCCAGTCCGAGCAAGTCCTTGGAGGTCATTTTCAGGGCCTCGGCTGCCTTCTCTTTGTAGGTGTGGCTCTTCCAAAGAATGCCGGCGCAGCCTTCGGGACTGATGACCGAGTAGTAGGCGTGTTCGAGCATCCCGACGCGATCTCCCACGCCGAGCCCCAACGCGCCGCCGGATCCGCCTTCGCCGATCACCACGCAAATCACGGGCGTCGGCAGCCGCGACATCTCGAACATCGAGTTGGCGATCACTTGGGCCTGGCCGCGTTCTTCGGCCCCGATGCCCGGATAGGCGCCGCCGGTGTCTATCAGACAGATCACGGGCATACCGAACTTGGCCGCCAGTCGCATTTTGCCCATGGCCTTGCGGTAACCTTCCGGATGGGCGAAGCCGAAGTTGCAGATCTGCCGCTCCTTGACGGTGCGACCCTTCTGGTGGCCGATGACCATGACGCGGAAGTTATCGAGCTTGGCCCAGCCGGTGCGAATGGCCCGATCATCGCCGAAGGTCTTGTCGCCGTGTAGCTCGACGAACTCGTCGAAGACCAACTCGAGGTAATCGGTCGTCATGGGCCGGTCGGGATGGCGGGCCACTTCGACCACCTCCCAGGGCTTGAGCTGGCTGTAGATCGACTTCTTCTTCTCGGTCAGTTCGCGGCGGAGTTGGCGGATCTCGTTGCGCACCTCCGGCGTGAGCTGGGCTCGAGTCTCGAGCTTCTCGAGCCGGGCCTCCAACTCGTAAATGGGTTGTTCGAACGAGAGTCGATGATCGGTGGTTGCCATAGTGTTTGCCTAATTCCGCCCGGCTTGGTTTTGTTTTGGGTAAGCGTAATGGTTTTGGACAGGATTAACAGGATGATCAGGATAAGCGAGGGTTTGGGCCATCAAGCGGGCGTATAGCTCAGTCGGTTTAGAGCGCATCCCTGATAAGGATGAGGTCCGAGGTTCGAATCCTCGTGCGCCAACTCGGTCTAAGTCGTGTTGCAGCAAGGAGTTGCGAAACGCAGCTCATCCTGTTATCCTGTCAGGATTCCTGTCCGTCAATTCTCCGTGAACGGTTACTATTGGGTCATCTCTTATTAGTTCGTCGGTCTTTTTTTGCGGGAATTACCAGTCAAACTGCCCTACAAGTCGATCTCGACGCGTTCTTCGGGCGGCCGGGGCGGGATCTTATAGACGTTGGGTAAGCGGAATTCTTCGACCGAACTCGGCCGTTTGGCCGGGTCTTTCGCCAACCCTTGGCGGACCAATTGGGCGAATTCGGGGGTGATGTTCTTGTCTACGGCCTCCAGCGTCGGCGGGGAGGCGCGAAGGTGTTTTCTTAGCAGATCATCCGCGTTTGCCCCCGTAAAGGGGGGGCGGCCGGCAAACATCTCGTAAAGCGTACAGGCGAAGCCGTAGACGTCGCTGCGCTGGTCCAACGCGTTGCCGCGAATCTGCTCCGGCGACATGTAGCTGCGAGTCCCTTGCACTTTCGTCCTTCCCCCCAGTAATTTCCCTAGCCCTTTCTTGCTGCGTACGGCCAGGGCCAAGTCGATCAGTTTCACTTCTCCGTCGTTGTCGACCAGGAAATTATCGGGTTTTACGTCTCGATGGACCCAGCCCAGGCGGTTGAAATAGCTCAGCCCTTCGGCCGCCTGAGCGATCATTTTCGGCACCAAGTGGGCAACGTTCTCGATCCCCAATTGGATTCGACGTTTGAGGTTCATCGCGGGAAACCATTCCATGGCCAGGAAATGATTGCCCCGGTCGTAGCCGTATTCGTAAATCTGGACCAGCCGATCGTGCTCCAGTTTGTGGCCGACCTCGTATTCCCAACGCAAAAAGGCGACCTTTTCCCGATCCCCACTGAACTGGGCCGCCAAGGTCTTAATGCCGAAGATCTTTCCACGGCCATCGTGATACGCCTGCCAAATCTGACTTTGCTGGCCGGTGTGTACGACGTTCAGCAGTCGGTAAGATCCGATATAGCCGGGAGTTGCGGAAGCCACGGGCACACGACTCGCAGGAGGCAGGAAAAAATCAAAGGCACGGGCCGCTTTCCGCCCTCTCGCCACTAACCCAGTTTAACCGAGCCGGTCCGGGGAAGCAACGCCTTATTATGCCACCTAAGATGGGGTTGTTTCGGCTGTGTGGTGTGGTTTGTCTCTAGTGCTTCATGCGTAAACGATCGTCGGGGGTTCAGGGTTCGGAGTTCAGGGTTCAGGGTTCAGCACTCGAATGCAACGTTTGCCCCGAAATCCTGAACCCTGAACCCCGAACCCCCAACCCCCGCACCTTGGTCGCGGCTTTGCCATCTCTCGTTTGGCATCGGCAGCCATGCTCGGTTGACCGTCTAACACCGCGTGGCCCCGGCGGCTAAACGGATTTAGGTGTAGTCGACGCGAACCAGATACAGCCCTTGCGGCGGAGCAGTCGGTCCGGCCGTGCTTCGGTCGGTTGCTTGTAGCACCTCGCCGGGCCAAGTCTCCGGCTGGGCGCCGCGACCGACCTCGACCAGCGTGCCCACGATGGTGCGGACCATGTTGTATAAGAATCCGTCGGCTTCGATCTCGATGATGGGGACCTCGATCACTAGGCAATTTTCTTGCCCCCCTGCCCTGCCCCGTTGGGCGCTGATGTCGGTAATGGTTCGCACGCTGCTTTCGCGCTGGGCGCCGCTGGTCTCGAAGCTGCTGAAGTCGTGTTTACCCAACAGGGCCTTGGCGGCGCGGTCCATGGCGTCGACATCGAGCCGGCCGGCCCGATAGTGCCAACAATAAGGACGCTTGAAGACGTCGCGGACCGGGCCGTCGTGGATCACGTAGCGATAGCGCTTTCGCACCGCGTCGCGTATTGCGTGGAAACCTTCGGCAACTTCTTCCACGGCCAGTACGGCGATGTCCTGCGGCAACTCCGCATTCAGCGCCCGTTGCAGCACGTCGGTCGACAAGCCGGTGTCGATCCGCGCGCCGACGACCTGTCCCAACGCATGCACGCCGGCATCGGTCCGCCCGCTGGCCAGGACGCGGACCTGTTGGGCGGTCACCTTTTCGATGGCCCCTTCCAAGGTCCCCTGCACCGTTTGGCAGTCCGGTTGGACCTGCCATCCGGCATAGGCCGTGCCGTCGTAGGCGAGTGTGAGTCGGAA
>CAYYOX010000369.1:0-5779 GCA_964473065.1 uncultured Planctomycetaceae bacterium
ACGCCCAGAAGATTCGTCAGGAGCTCGGTTGGTCGGCCAAGTATACCGAGATCGAGGAGATTATCACCACGGCCTGGCAATGGTTCGAGCAGCATCCGCACGGCTATGGCGAGTGAAGTTGGGTGCCACGGGTGGCTTGCCCACCCGTGTCCGATTGCAAAGCCGCAAGCGGCCTACGACCAGAGGTCTCGGGTGCGGCGGCGGGTTGATTCGGTGCCCGGGTCGACCTCGTCGAAGTCGTCGCCCTGGGTGACGTACGGCTCGAAGTGTTCTAGGACCGACTCGGTCAGGAACCGTGATTGCTGGGCGTAACCGTGCTGGTCGCCGCTGCCGGGGCGGCGGGTGTAGTAATATCGCAACGGGCAACAGACGTAGAGCCAGCTCTTCGCCCGGGTCAGGGCCACGTAGAACAGGCGGCGTTCTTCCTCGATCTCCTCGGGGTTGCCGGTGGCCATGTCGGACGGGATGTTGCCGTCGGCCGCGTGGATCACGTAGACCGCGTCCCATTCCAATCCCTTGGCCGAGTGGATCGTGCTGAGGATCAAGTAATCGTCGTCCAGTTGCGGCGGGCCGGCCAGATCCTGGGTCGACGACGGGGGATCGAGCGTGATCTCGATGAGCATCCGCTGTCGACTGCGGTAGCGGGAGGCGATCAGCTCGAGCTGCTCCAGATCGCGGAGCCTCGGTTGCGTGTGGTCGTATTTGTCTTCCAGCAGCGGCGCGTAGAACTTTCGCACCCGATGCACCTGGGCCGGCAAGTCCTCGCTCGGCTTGACCAGACCGCGGAGCATCTTGACCAACTTCGGCCAGATCTTGGCGGCCGATTCCGGCGGGGTCCACTTCGCCCACACCGAAAAATCACCACCCGACTCGTCCAGTTGTCGCATCAACTGCCGGGCCCTGACCGGTCCGATGCCGGGCAGCAGCGGCAAGACGCGCGTGCCGGCCACCACGTCGCGTGGGTTTTCGGCCAATCGCAGAAAGGCCATCAGGTCCTTCACATGGGCCGTCTCGATGAACTTCAGCCCGCCGTACTTGTGGAAGGGGATGTTCCGCCGGCTCAGTTCCGCTTCGAGTAACATGCTGTGATGCGAGGCGCGGAACAGCACGGCCTGGCGCCGCAAGTCGATGCCGGCCTCGCGATGTTCGAGGATCCGCTCGATCAGGTAGTTGCTCTGGTCCTCTTCGTCCTCGCAATGGACCAGCAACGGCCGCTGGCCGTCGGCCCTTTCGGACCAGAGGTTCTTGGTGTAACGTTCCTTGGCCGAGGAGATGACCCGATTGGTGGCTTCGAGGATCGGTTGCGTGCTGCGGTAGTTCTGCTCGAGCGTGACGACCGTCGTGCCTTCATATTGCTTGGGGAAATCGAGGATGTTTCGCACCGTGGCGGCCCGAAAGGAATAGATCGACTGTGCGTCGTCACCCACGACGGTCAGCCCTCGGCCGTCGGGACACAACTCGTGAAGCATGTTGGCCTGCAGCACGTTGGTGTCCTGATACTCGTCGACCAGCACGCAGTCGAACATCCCGCGGACCTTGGGACCGGCCTGGGGATTCTTCAGCAGCGTCTCCCAGTAGAGCAGCAGGTCGTCATAGTCGAGCACGCTGCCCGACTCCTTGCGGTCGACATACGCATTGAACAGTTGGCCCAACTCGTCGGACCATTCGCGGCACCAGGGGAATCGTTCTTGCAGTACGACGCTGAGTTTCTGCTGGGCGTTCACGCAGCGGCTGTAGATGGCCATGCAGGTCCCCTTCTTGGGAAACCGCCGGTCGGTCTTGGTCAACCCCAGTTCGGTCCGCACGACGTTCATCAAGTCTTCGGAATCACCCCGATCGTGGATCGAGAACTGGGCGGGCAGCCCGATGGCTTTGCCGTAGCGTCGCAGCAGCCGTGTGGAGACGGCATGGAATGTGCCGCCCCAAACCCGGTTGCCGCGGAGTCGCGTCAGTGGCGAATCTTCGCCGCCTGCTTCCTGTTGCGCGCGGGCGAGTTGCCCCAGCAGCAGGTCCACGCGTCGAATCATTTCGGCGGCCGAGCGTCGGGTGAAGGTTAGCAGCAAGATGCGGCTCGGGTCGGTTCCTTGGGCGATCAGCCAGGCTACGCGATGCACGAGCGTGGCCGTTTTGCCGGTCCCCGCCCCGGCCACGATCAACAAGGGCCCCTCGGCATGCGTGGCCGCCTCGCGTTGCTGCGGGTTCAGCCGGGAGAGGATTTCATCGATCGTGGAGCTATCGCCCATCGCGTTGTCATTCGTTGGTTGGGCCGTTTAGCAGCCGCCTGCACGGCGGCTTTGCGGACAGGGGGCATCCCCGCGTCAAACCGCCGTGCCGGCGGCTGCTAAACGGGACAGGTTGTCCTTCTACGAGCCCTTAGTCAATTGTTGTCGCTTTCGTGCGTTTGTTCCAGTAGGGCCTCGGCTTCTTGGCCGGTGACCAGTTGCGGCTTGTGGGCGGGGGCGAAGACGGCCAAGGGCTCGAAATGGGACCGGTTCAAGGCCATCCCGATCAGGTCCTCGGCCGAAAGGGTCAATCGGCCGGCGCGGCGGGTCAATTGGAACTCGACCCCGCCGATGCCCTCGTACGAGCGATAGACCACCTCGGTGCAGACCAGCCGATCGGCCCGGGTGAAGTCGAAATCGAAGTCGTACGGCTTGCTTTCGTGGACCATTCCCCGGGCCAAGGCAGCGGCGATCTGGGCGTCGGGCAACCGAGGACGCAAGGCCGCGATCGCATCGGCCGTGAAGGGCGAACTGGTGGGGCGAATCCAGACGCCGTCCTTCATCGATTCGAGCACGCGCTGCGGATGTGGGCCGTCGGCGGCCGACAGTTGGGCCCAACGCGGGCGAACGTTCTCGTGCTCGGCGATCCCCAACGCTTGCAAGGATTCCGGTTCGCCCAGGTAGAGAGCCACGTGTTTCCAGAAACCGGGCAGGAAATAGTTCGTCACGGCATATTGCTTGCGAGTGACCAGGATATCGCCCGGGCGAAGCAATCCGTGCAAACCGTCGACGACCGATTCGGGCAATTGAGGCTGATGCCCGGGCCGTGTGGAAACGTCGGCGGCCAGCGAGGAGGCCAGTTTCTGGATCCCGTACAGGGCCCTTTTGAAGAGCCGATGACGCAACCCGGCGATAAGCCGATGCGCACGAACCCGCAGCCGGGCCTTCACATAGCGCGAGGCCGACACGCGGATTCTTTCTTCGAGCCGCTCGATCACGCTGCACACGGGCGCCATCAACGGGTCGGTCGCTCGGGCCTGCAACTGCTCTTTGTGCTCGTCGTAGTATTGTATGGCATGGTAAAGATGCCAGGCGTGTCGGGGGCTGGTCAGCGACTTCTGCACCCGATCGTACATCCCGCCGGGGATGCCGAAACGAGGCGCCGGCTCGTTGAGCTTTTGGCGGGCCAAGGGATACGGTTCGAACGCTTCGCGCAGGAATCGGGCTGCGTCGACCAGCAACAGGGCCGACGCGTATGCCGCTAGGAACGCGTCGTCGCGAAGCGGCTCGGGCAGTTCCGTGTCGTCGTGAAAGCTCAGCGCCACCTCGAACAGGGCCGCGCGACTTTGCCAGTAGGAAGCCTGTAACTGGCGGACGGCGTCCTCTTCGCTGGGCGTGAAGTGACCGCGCCGGCCGACCTGCGACTGCTCGAGCATCCGCCCGACCGTCTGCTTCAGTTCGCCGAAATACGCGGCCAGATGGGCCACGGTTCGAGCCCCGGCGGTGATCTGTTCGGGCGTCATGGCACCGACCGCTAAACGTTCTATGGAATCATTGAGGCAGGGGCGCCGTTTCGAGCTTCCATTGGCCGTCTTGCTTGACGGCAGTCCAGGCCTCTTGGCCGAGTATCTGTCCGTCGGCCATTTTGCCTGCGGTCACCTGGATCGTGGCCGACTGGCCGTCGATCTCGACCGAGTCGGCTCGGAAGGAACAGTCTCGGTAGGCGGCCCGTTGCTTTTCGTCCGGCGCGTTGCCGTCGGCAAAGACCGAGGCGAACCCTTTCGCACTGCCGCTATGATCGCCCAAGCCGGAAACCAGGCTCGATACGTGGTCCGACTCGTCCATTTCGGGCGGGCCGGTCTCGATGCTTCCGATACACCCGCCCAGAAAAACGGGTGAAAGCAAGAATGCCGCGAGTACGAAAACGGTCAGGCCGCCGAGGCGGCCGAAATGTCGCTTCATGGGAATACGTCCTTGAAATTCAGCCAGAGGGAAAATGGGAAGCTACTGGAGATCGGCGACCGGCTCGCCGGTGGGACCGGACCGGGTAGCCATCGAGCGCCACACGTCCAGCCCGAGGTTCTCGTCGATAAAATGGACCGACCCGTCGGCCATCATCGCATTGACACCGCCGGGATGATCGCTGCGGGCGGCCGCCCAAAGTTCGCCGTCGCTGCGGTTCTGCTGCGGCGATCTGCCGATGTAAAGCGGATGCGACTCGTGGATCGTCTCGTCGTAGATGGAGATGCTGTCGTAATAATCGTCGGGCGTCAGGTCCAATTCCGCGACACTGCGGAACTTGGCATTCGGCGGGGTCTTGGCCGTGAAGGTCGAGGATCCAGGAATACTGAGGACCCAGCCGCCGCGGGCGTCTTCACCCGTATCAAATCCGATGACTTCGCTGACAGCCATGGTCTTGGACGTTCCGTCGCGGCACATGGCGTCGGTGATCCCCTCGCTATTACCCATCTTCCAGCCGCCCTTTAACGTGGGGCTCTCTAACTCCTGGACTCTGCCGGGGTCATCCCAGCCTCTGACAATACGCACGGGCAAAACCCCGGCCGTCTGCGGCAACCCTTTTCCCCCACGAGCCGGGTCCAGATACGAGATGTAAGTGTCGGAACCCAGGCAACCAGCGTAGTTTCCTTTCGAGGTCCCGTCATCGTGCGCCCAATCGTCCACGGAACCTTGCCCAACTAGCATGGTCATTCTATCCGCGCTGGGGCAGATAAAGACCGATGGCGTCCAACGACCGACATTCTTCTGGGGATCCACGGGCTTACCTAATTGCGGCTGATCATCGCCCCAGTGCTCTACATCGTCCGATGCGTTGTAACCGGTGCCAGTGAGTACTAGGTCGTCCATGCAGCCACGGACGGCCTCGTACATTTGGATCTCTTCCAATTGGGCCAAGATATTCATGGCCCAGTTGGGACCCTGGCAAAACGCTCCCGCCTGAGTTCCGCCGGTGATCCAAGTCTGTGCCGTACAACTCGGCACGCCCGGCGGGAAGCTGCCGTAGGCTTCGTGATGGCCTTGCAGGGCGATGCCGATCTGCTTGAGATTGTTCTGGCAGGCCGCCCGACGTGCCGCTTCGCGGGCCATCTGGACCGCCGGCAGGAGCATGGCGACCAGTACGCCGATAATCGCGATCACGACCAGCAGTTCCACCAAGGTAAAGCCGGCCGGACGTGTTCTTCCCTTATACATAACTCGTTCTCCTGAGTTTGCCCTATTCTCTATTGCCCGATATTCTGGCCCGGCACGAAGACGCACCGTGGAAATGCTCACCGAACATATATGGCAAGATACCGATCTCATTATAGCCGGAAACCGAGATTACAGGAAGACTTCCGCGGTGGGGGGCAGGAGATTTGCAAAGTCGGCCTTGCGGAGTGGAAAACGGGGACTGGCTCCGAGCATCAGTAGACGCCAAACCGGCCGGAAACCTCCCCGGCTCGGTGCCTGTCCCCGTTTTCCACGGCACCCCAGTGTCGCCAGTGTCGCCGACCGAAAAAGGGGACAGGCACCGTCGATCGTGGCGATCCATGCTGAGA
>CAYYOX010000369.1:5789-7093 GCA_964473065.1 uncultured Planctomycetaceae bacterium
GTCGGCGGCGCGAATCACCGCTGCAAAACGCAGCGTAGACGGAGCCAGTCCCCATTTTCGGGCCCCCGTTTTATGAATTCGACAACTTTGCAGATCCCTTTCAGCAGGCAGGCCGGCGTGGAGCCGGGGCAAAAATGCCACCAACGGGGTATTCCGGCTTCTAGTGTCAATCTGGGTGGGATCCCGGGTTGTAGGCCGGCCGGTTTTTGGTAAACTTAGAGGTTTGCCCGAAATCACTACGGTACAGTACCGAATTAGTTTCCCCAACAGCGGCTATATAGGAATCGTTCATGGCACGTCGAATGCAGTTTAACAAGCCCAGCAGAAAACGGGCTAAGACCAAGGTCCGCGGCAAAAAGAAGGACCCCATCTTCGTCGACGGGAAGCGACCTCGCCCGATGTATGTCGACTACAAAGACGTGGAATTGCTGAAGAAGCTGACCAACCGGCAAGGCAAGATCATCGGCCGCCGCAAGACGGGCTGCGAAGCCGTCAGCCAGCACGCCGTCTGCAAGGCCGTCAAACGGGCCCGCTTCATGGCCCTGATGCCCTACGTCAGCGAGTAGCAGTTACGGTTCGCCGTCACGGCCGAAGTCGATCTCGACCGACTTGAAGCCGGTTTCGATCTGTTCGGTGGTCCAGCGATATTTCGAGCGGCCGATCAGTTGTTCGGCCAGCGGGAAGTACTCTTGGATCTCGCCCAGATCCACTTCATCGAGATCACTGCCCCGCTCTCGGGACGCATTGCGCGAGATCACCAGCAGCCGGTACGAGCCGTGATCCGGCAGCAGGAAGTCGAAGTTGCCCGATTCGGCCGCCCGAGCGTACGCCCCGCCGAACTCGACGATCCGGCGGATTCCCTTGTGGCTTTCGGCTGGTACGGGGTCTTGGGGGCGGATTCCTTGGGTAGAGAAGCCCTTTTCGGGCCATTTTTCGGCCGGCAAGGCAATTACCACGGCATCGACATCGCCGGCAATTTGGCCCGTGCCCGGGTTGTAGACCAGCTTGCCGTCGACCAGCACGCTCTGCCGGGCCGCTTCTTCCTGGACAATTTCCCGGCGATACGCGGCGTCACCTCGGCCGATGGCGTATCCGCAGGCAAAGGCCCCGACGGCCAGAAGCAGCATCAGCACGGCCTGGAGATAGAGGCTCTTGCGGGGATAGAGGATCATCTGGCTCGCAACGGTTGGCCCGGCGGTCTCGGCGGTCTCTTCGCTTGGCTCGGTGGTTTCTCCGCTTGGCGTAATTGGACGCGGTGAGTCGATCGGCGCTGGCCGATCGTCGTACACGACCACGTCGGCCGT
>CAYYOX010000370.1:0-7071 GCA_964473065.1 uncultured Planctomycetaceae bacterium
AACCCCCGCACTCACCGGGGGTTGTGTTGTTCTTGGCTTCCAAGTTCGGTTTAGCCACCGCGTCCACGCGGTGTTAGGCGGTTTGCCCGACGCGACCGCCTGTTTTTGAAAAAGGAACGTCGGGCAAGCCCGACCGCTAAACGGCTGTGGGATTATGATCCACCGGGAAACTGTCGATCGGGTGTGCGTGTTGCGATTGGATGCGCCGCCGATGAATATGTTGACGCTCGGGCTGCTCGATGAGTTGACCGCGGCGGTGGCGGCGGCCGAAGTTGATTCGGGCGTGCGGGGGATTGTGATCATCGGCGATCAGCGGCATTTTAGTGCCGGGGCCGACGTGGATCTCTTTCGGCAAGTCGACTCGGATGAAGACGCCATGCGGCTCTCGCGAGTCTTTCAGGAGGCCTTCGATCGGATCGAGGATTCGACCAAGCCGGTCGTGGCGGCCGTGGCTGGGAAGATGCTCGGCGGGGCGCTCGAGGTGGCCATGGCATGTCACACGCGTGTGGCCACGGACGGTTGCCGGTTCGGGATGCCGGAAGTAAATCTGGGGATCAACCCGGGCGCCGGCGGCACGCAGCGGTTGCCGCGGCTGATCGGCGCCGAGCGGGCGTTGACCATGCTGCTTGGCGGCAAAACCGTTTCGGCCGACGAAGCCCGGCAATGGAGGCTGGTCGATGCAATCGGCCCGGCCGAAGAACTCTTGACTGCTGCCCGAGAGATGGCCCTGTCTAGTCCCGTGAGAAAAACTCGCGAACTTTCCGACGAGACCGACGATCTTGAACAGGTCGTAGACAAAGCCAAACAACTGGCGGCCAAGCATCGGCCCGAGATGATCGCGCCGGCAGAGATTATCGAGACGGTCCGCGTGGGATTAGAGGAATCGTTTCAGGCTGGGCTGCGGCGGGAGCAGGAATCGTTCGCCCGGTGTATGGCGACGTCGGCGACGCGGAACAAGATCCGGCTGTTCTTCGCCATGCGCGAGACGGGCAAGCTGGCCGAGCTGGCCGACGTTCAGCCCGGCAAGATCGAGCGGGCCGCGGTGATCGGCATGGGCTCGATGGGCACGGGCATCGCCCAGGCGCTGATCGAGGCACGTATTGCTACGATGGTCGTAGAAGAGAACGCCGCGGCGCTGGAGAAGGGCACGGCCAGGATCCGCGACTCGCTGGCCAAACGGGTCGAGCAAGGTAGACTGTCGCAGCAACAGGCCGACCGAACGTTCGGGCTGCTTTCCACTAGCGGCGAGCTGGATCAAATAGGCGATGTCGAGTTGGTCATCGAGGCCGTCTTCGAGGACGTGGCGCTGAAGCGGTCGGTGTTGGCTCGGTTGGAAGATGTGTGCGATGATCGGACGATTCTCGGCACGAATACGTCGACGATCTCGCTGGACGAGTTGACCACAGCCATGCGGCGGCCCGAGCGATTGGTCGGGTTGCACTTTTTCAACCCGGCCCATCGGATGCCCCTGTTGGAGGTGATCCGCCACCGGTCGACTTCGCCCGACGTGCTCGCCACAGCCCTGGGGTTGGCCAAGGCGATCCGCAAAACGCCCGTGGTGGTCGAGAACCGGGAGGGATTCCTGGTCAATCGTCTGTTCCTGCCGTATATGAAGGAGGCGTTCTACCTGCTGGAGGACGGGGCCGAGCCGTCGGACATCGATCGGGCGATGGTCGAATTCGGCTTCCCGATGGGCCCGTTGACGCTGATCGACATGGCCGGGCTGGATATCCTGCTGCACACGGATTGGGTGTTGACCCGCGCATTTCCCGAGCATGGGGCCCTTTCGCCGATCGTTACCCGGCTTGTGGACCAGGGTCATTTGGGCCAAAAGACCGGGGCGGGCGTTTACCAATACCGCCCGGGCGTGTATACTCCACTGAAGCACGAGTCGGCCGACCGGATCGTGGCCCAACTGCGGCGTGAAAAGGGGATTACTCCCGGCCGCGTCGAGCCCGAGCAGATCACCCGCCGGCTGTTGTTGCGGATGGTGGCCGAGGCCTATCGCGTGTTGCAGGAGGGGATCGTCCGTCGGCCGTCGGACCTCGACGTGGCCATGGTATTGGGCATCGGGTTTCCCGACTTCCGCGGCGGAGTGCTACAGTATGCCGAAGAACTGGGCCCCGGCAGGGTCACCGAGCAGCTCGACGAGTTGGCCCAACAGTTCGGAGCGAGATTCAAGATTCAAACCAAGCCCGTTTAGCCGCCGCGGCCACGCGGTGTTAGACGTTTTACAGTAAAGAAAGGACCAAAGCATGTCATCGGCCCCCAAAGGCAAGGAACCAGAACGAAGAGATTTTGAAGCCACCAAGCAGATGAAGGGCGTGATGTTCAAGTACTTCACGGACTTGACCCAGGGTCCCGAGCAGGGCAAGAAGACGGCCTGGTGTACGAGCGTCGGGCCGGCCGAACTGTTGACATCGATGGGCTTCAACGTCTACTTTCCCGAGAACCACGGGGCCATGCTCGGCGCCACACGGATGGCAACCGACCTGATCCCCTTGGCCAACGCGCGCGGTTTCTCGCCGGAGATCTGTTCCTACCTGACCAGCGACATCGGGTCGTACATCAAAGGCGAGAGCCCGTTGCAGAAGATGAAGCTCCCCGGCCCGCCCAAGGCCGACGTACTGGTGTTCAACACGAACCAATGTCGCGACGTGAAGGATTGGTTCCAGTTCTACGCCCGCGAGTGGGACGTGCCGTGCATCGGCGTGCATACGCCGCGTTCGATCGGCGAAGTGAGCGAACCGATCGTCGACGACGTGGCCCTACAGATCGAGGCCCTGATCGAGCCGCTCGAAGCGGTGGCCGGCGTGAAGTTCGACATCGACAAGCTGCGCGAAGTGATCGGGCTGTCGAAAGAGTGTACCGAGCAGTGGAAGCAGGTGCTCGAAGCGGCGGCCAGTGTGCCGGCGCCGTTGACCTTCTTCGACGGTACGATCCAAATGGGCCCGGCCGTGGTGCTTCGCGGTCAGCAGGCGGCCATCGATTATTACAAGATCCTCGTGGCCGAGCTGAAGCAACGCGTGGCCGACGGCGTCGGGGCCATCGAGGGCGAACGGTTCCGCATCTATTGGGAAGGGATGCCCGTCTGGGGGAAACTGAAGGACCTTTCGATGCAGTTCGCCGGCCTGCAGACGGCCGTGGTCGCGTCGACCTACTGCAACAGTTGGATCTTCGACGCCCTGGACCCGGCCGATCCGTTTAAGAGCATGGCCCGGGCCTACTCGGGCATCTTCATCTGCCGCAGCGACGATCGCAAGGAGCGATACATCGAGCAGATGGCCGAGAAGTACAAGATCGACGGGATCCTGTTCCACGACTCGAAGACCTGCCCGAACAACACGAACAGCCGCTACCAGATGCCGCAGCGACTGCAAGCGACGCTCGGCAAGCCCTATCTGGTGATCAACGGCGACCTGAACGACTTGCGGCTCTACAGCGAAGAGCAAACCCGCACCAACATCGAGGCCTTCGCCGAGCAATTGGCCGAAGTTTAGGGATCAGTTTTCTTCCACAATGTTTAGCGGTCGGGCTTGCCCGACGTTTTTTGAATTCACGTCAAACATGAACTCTTATTTCTGCGGCATCGATATTGGCGCCTCGATGGCCAAGCTGGTGCTTGTCGACCAGGACCGGCAACCGGTGGCGAAGTCCCTGCGCCGCTCGGGCATCGACTATGCGGCCACGGCCGAAGAATGTCTTGGCGAAGCGCTCGACGCGGCCGGGCTGCAACGAGACCAGATCGTCCGAACCGTTTCGACCGGCTACGGACGCGAGAACGTTCCTTGGGCCGACCGCCGAATGACCGAGCTGGCCTGCCACGGCAAGGGGGCCTACGAACATTTTCGCGAAGCGATCACGATAATCGACATCGGCGCCCAGGACAACAAGGTGATCCATCTTGACGATCGGGGCCGGCGGACCAGTTTCAAGATGAACCGCAAGTGTGCGGCCGGGACCGGCTCGTTTCTCGAAGAGATCGCCCTACGGCTGGACCTGCCCGTTGCGGAACTCAACGCGCTGGCCGAGCGGTCGACCAAGGAGGTGACACTGGGCAGCTTTTGCACCGTCTTCGCCGCGACCGAAATCCTGGGAAAGCTCCGCGCCGGCGAGCAGGTCGAGGATATTGTCAAGGGCGCGTTTCGCTCGGTGGTCCAGCGACTGTTGGAAATGGACACCTTCGACAACCCGCTAGTATTGACTGGCGGCGTGATCGCCCACAATCGGCTATTGGCCGAGCTGGTAGAAGAATCGTTCGGCCGCCACCCGCTGGTCCCACCCGATCCGCAATACATCGGCGCCTTCGGAGCGGCGCTGTTCGCTATGGAGGAAAATGACTCGTAGAGTAAACACAAAGGAAGTACGATAAGGAAAAAAGGGAAAAGAAGAAAATGGGAAAGGACGAGAGGATTTCTTGTTAATTCGTCGCTTGCGTCTCTCTTTCTTATTCTTTCTTTTTTTCCTTTTTCCCCCTTTCCCTTTTTTCCTCCCCTACCGTCAACCCCCGCATAAGAGAATAATTCAAGGAGAACCCTATGCTTTTGAAGGATCCCCCGTTACAAGCGACCGACAACCTTTGGGTGTTCGGTACGAATCAGTATCCGTTGTTTTTGGTGCAGGGTGAGGAGGAAAGCGCGATCTTCGAGGGCGGTGTCGGGGCCATGGGGCCGCTGTTGCGCGAGCAACTCGAAGAGACGGGCGTCGATCGCCATCGGGTCAAACAGATCATCATCACCCACGCCCACCCCGATCACGTGATGGCCTTGCCGCTGTTTCGGGAGTTGTTTCCCGACGCGACCATGGCCGGCTCTGAGGTGGCTGCCGCTACGCTGAAGACGGAAAAGGCGGTCGCCTTTTTTGCCAAGATCGACGAGGCAATCACCGGCGCGTTGATCGACATGGGCCTGATCACCGAATCGCATCGTCCCGAGCCCCTGGCCGAGCATCATATCGCGGTCGATCGTGTGATCGGCGAGGGCGATAAGATCGAGGTGGGCGAGATCTCGTTTTGCGTGATCAAATCACCCGGCCACAGCGATTGCAGTCTCAGCTTCCACCAGCGCGAGCAGGGGATCCTGCTGGTCTCCGACGCGACCGGCTTCTACCTGCCCGAGCACGAGTACTGGTGGCCCAACTACTTTGCCGGCTACGCCGACTACCTGGCCACGATCGGCCGGCTGGCGAAACTCGCGACCGAAACGCTCTGCCTGAGCCACAACGCGGTGATCCAGGGCGAAGACGAAGTGAAGTCCTACTTCGACCGGTCCATCGCCGCCACGGAGGCCTATCACCAACGAATCCTCGACGAGACGAAAGCCGGCCGCTCGGTCCGCGAGATCGCCGAAGCGTTGGGCGCCGAGATTCACGAGAAGGCCGGAATCCTCCCGGTGGACTTCTTCCAAAAGAACAGCGGCATCCTAGTCAAGCAGTCGCTGAAACACGAAGGCATCGAGGCCAAAAAGTAGGGTGCGTGAAACGCACCATGAACTACAATAGAGAATACGGTGCGTTTCACGCACCCTACGAAAACCAACCCCCAGGAACCTGCAAATGGCCCGTTCTAAAATCCTCGGCACCGGTCACTTTGTGCCGGAAAAGATCGTTACGAACTTCGACGTGATGAAGATGATGGAGACGACCAATGAGTTCATTGTCCAGCGGACCGGGGTCGAAAGGCGGCGACATGCCGAGGCCGATGTGGCGGCTTCCGATCTGGGGTTGCTCGCGGCCAAGGCGGCTGTCGAGGATGCCGGGCTGAGTCTCGATGACATCGACCTGCTGATCCTCAACACGATTACGCCCGACCATACCGATCCGGGCTGTGCCTTCTTCCTGCAGGCCAAGCTCGGGTTGGGCGATAAGCCGGCCATCGATATCCGACAGCAATGCACCGGGTTGATCTACGGGATCTCGATCGCCGACCACTTCGTCCGGGCAGGCACCTATCGCAATGTGCTGGTCGTCTGTGCCGAGGTGCTCTCGAGCCGAATCGACGGCTCCTACGACGGCCGCAACATTGCCATCCTGCTGGGCGACGGTGCAGGGGCCGTGGTGGTTGGACCGTCGGACGATCAACAGAAAGGCATTATCTCGACGATCCTGCATTCCGACGGGACCAAGGCCAAGGCCCTTTACACGGCCGCCCCGGGCAGTGCCTTGGGTCGCAAGCAGAACGTGACCAAGGAAGACATCGACGAGGGCCGGATCCACTTCCGCATGGACGGCAAAATGGTCTTCGAGAACGGCGTGGGCGGCATGACCAGCGCGTTCTTCGAGTGCCTCAAGGCCAACAACCTCACGGCCGAGGATATCGACGTGCTGGTCCCCCATCAGGCCAACTTGCGGATGCTCGAGACGATCCTCGAGAAGACGGGCTTCCCGTTGGAGAAGACGTATGTGAACGTGGTCGACTACGGCAACGTCGCCTCGGCCTCGTTGCCGATCGCGTTGAACGAAGCAAGGCAAACCGGCATGATCGAAGAAGGCAGCCGCGTGATGCTGGTCGCCTTCGGTTCCGGCTTCGTCTGGGCGTCGGCCTTGTTGCAGATGTAGGGCAGTGTGACCCTCGAAGCGACCGCCGCCGAGATACCGCGTGGGTCTTCGTCCCTCGACCCACCCTACGATTCTGGCCTCGCCTTTAGCGAACAACGGAGAAGAGGTTGCCGAAGCCGGTTATCCAGAGGAGCATCCAGGCGATGAAAATGAGGGCCAGAAAGTTAACTATTCTCATGACTTGATCTCCGTGGAATTGCGCAGCGTTACACGGACCTACGAGAGGCTACGTCGTCCGCATCAGCAGTCAAGTCGGGTTGTGCGGGTTTTGCGGAACTTGATTGGTAACTTCCTAGAGCTTCTCCAAGAGTTTTTCCAACTGACGGTCCTGCGTTTTGCGGTTATGCTCACGTTGTCCGTCGGCCTTGCCACCGAGATCTTGTACCGGAAGTGCGTAGGTTCCGTCGCCGAACAGTCCGGTACCGAGCAGGGCGAGAATATCCTCGCCGGAGATTTTGCCGTCGGCGTTGAAGTCGCCGTTGCCCCAGTTGGCTTCGGGCGTAACGCCGTCGCCAA
>CAYYOX010000371.1:0-7070 GCA_964473065.1 uncultured Planctomycetaceae bacterium
CTGCGTGCCCCGGGTGCGAAACTCCCGCATCCCGAAACGAACTTGCCGAGTGTCGGCCAAGGTGGTTCCTTCCGCGTCGGCCGAGAGCGAGACAGTCAGTTCGTAGAGGTTCGGCGAAAACTCGTCCCAAAGTTTCACGTCGTCGCCCATGGACAGTTCGATCTTGACCCGCGTCTCTAGCTGATCGGTGATCGGACCTTTGCGATTGGCCGTCACGGGCGATCCGCCGCCGTCGACCAGTTTCGCGCTGAGAGCCAGATTACCTTGGGCCGGTTTGCCGGTCGTGTTGCCCACGGTCAGCCGCACGGTCACTCGCTTGGCTTGCACGTCGGGATAGACCTGCACATCGGCGATCCAGATCGGATCCGTAGCCCGCAATGCGATGCGGCCGACGATCCCGTTCCAGTTGGTTTGCGTGTGGTCCGACGTACTATGGGCAGCCGCACCGACATTGATCTTGATGCGGTTGTCGACACGAATGCTCAGGCGATGCTTGCCGGGTGTGAGCAGCGACGTCAGGTCGTACTGGTGGCCCGTGCAGAGGCTGTCCTGCATCCCGGCCGGTTGCCCGTCGACCCAGAGTTGCGTCTCCCAATGGCAGCGTTCCAAGTGCAGCGAGATCCGCTTGCCTTGCCATCCCTCGGGCACTTCGACCTCGCGTTGATACCAGGCCGGACCGACGTACTCGTAAACCCGATTGAGCCAGTACTCCTTGCGATCGGTCGTCTTCGTGCCAAACCCGGCTTGGTCGGTCGAGCCGGGCAGCGTAATCACGTCGGGCAAGGCCGTCTCGAACCATTTCTCGCCGATCCCCAGATCCTGCTCATCGAGCCGAAAGCTCCACTGCCCGGCCAAGTCGATCGCTTGATCCGAAGCCTTGGCGGCTTGCGGTGAACCGAGAAACAAGACGGACAGATTCAACACAACGGCAATCGTCAGCCGGGATCTGCAAAACATGGGGGAGACTCCTCGTTCTAGGGGCAGGAATACAAGACGCAACGCACCGCTAGAATATGACGGCCCACCCGATGTTTGTCAACTATGGGCGCAGCAGAGGCTCGGCGGAGGGTGGCACGGACAGATCTCCGCAGGAGACATTGCCCTTGGCGTAAACTTGTCCGGAGAACTGTCCGTGTCGCGAAGCGACAAGAGGACCGGTGACCGTGCCAAGGTCCTCTCGTTGCTGCGCAACACGGACACATTTGCCGAACGAACGGCATCAAGTGGCAACGCCCTTTGCGGCAAAGTGTCCGTGCCACCCTCGCGTTAGACGGTCGCCGCTTTATTTGCGGGGCGGGAACGCGGTGTGGCGTAGTGCGGCTGCTAGTGTGTAGAGGAACTGTAATCCCACGGTGCCGAAGACAAATACTTGTCCGCCGCCGCCGCCGCCGTAGCTGTGCATGCCGGTGCTTAGCACGAAGTTCACGCCGTACCAGGCCATCACCACCAAGAACGAGAAGCAGTTGACCGACCAGAAGGCCAAGCCGAGGTTGCCGATCCAGCCGACATAGCGGGCATGGACCACGGCTAGGTAGAACATCAGGGTGATCAGGGCCCAAACTTCTTTCGGATCCCAACCCCAGAACCGTCCCCAGGCATAGTCGGCCCACAGACCGCCGAGAATGGTGCCGATCACCAGCAGCAGCACGCCTGCCTGCAACAGCTTGAGCGTCAGTTTGCTCAAGGTTCGAATCAGTTCCTTGTTTTGTTTGCCGAACAAGTAGAACGTGAGCGTGATATTGCCGAGCCCCAACGCCAGCGCAAAAGCGGAATAACTGAGCATAATGCTCATCACGTGAACGGCCAGCCAGATGTTACTTCGCAGCACGGGCATCAAGGGTCGCAAGCTGGGGTCGATGATCGAGGGTGTGAAATCGGCAATTATCAGCGCCACCGCAGCCACTACGACCGTGGCCCCCAGTACATATCGATTCTTGACACGAAGCTCGTAAACCAGGCCGAAAATGACGGTCCCGAAGGCCATGAAGAGGACCGATTCGTACATGTTGGTCACCGGCACCCAACCGGTGATCCCCGCCCTGCCGCAGAATCCCAGCAGCATGATCAACAGGCTGGCCCCGGCACTTGCGATGGCCACGTTATAAACGGCCTTCCGCTGCGAAAACATGCTCGCGACCGCGCAGGCGAAGGCCGCCAGAGCAAACACCCAAGCCAGCCGAAACGGCTTGACGCGGTTGTAGAGGACTTCGAGATCGATCGTCGACTGATCCGGATACTTTCCCAATTGGGGACCCAATTGGCGAACCGCCTTGATGAACTCTGCCGACGCCTCGTTGAATGCCTTGGCATTATCGGATCGATAGGCTTCTCTCACCTTCAGCAGCAGGTCTCTGGCCTCGTTGATCTTGGCGGCGGAATCTGCGTTCTGGGGATACCGTCGTCCCAGGAGATCGTAGACCGAAATCCACTGTTGGTCCTTGCTGCCTTGAACGGGGATCAGATTGAGCATTCGCCCCATGCGTTGAGCCTGATAGGTCCACAGCTTGTTCGCCAGTTCGATGCCCTTCTCTTCCAACGCGGAGCGATCCTTGCGATCCTTGTTGCTGATCGTTCCGGTCCAGTCGACAAACCGCGGGGTGGCGCCCGTGTCCGGCAAGTCGATGCGGGCGCCGCCGAGCACATCCGGCGAGACAAACGGCCCACCGATCCCCAAAGCGTTGCGCAAAGGAACGCTGTCAACTCGCAGCAACGGTGCGAGGTCCCACTTGTCCGCCTGGTGTCGATCATCATAGCGTCTGGGCAATGCCGTGTTACTCGCACCTGAGGAAAGCTGATCCCAACCCTGCCAGTCGAACAGCGTGGCCAAATAGAATGCCGTGGAGTTGAGCTTCCGGTCGGTATCGGGGTCCTGATAGCTTTCCCGATAGCGGAGCATCAGCAGATTTTCCCGGGCCAACGTATCCAGCGGTTTGAGCCGACCCTCGGCCAGAACGGGAAGATCTCGCCAGGCCGCCCAGTCGAAGGTGTCTTCGGACGCGCCCTCGGCAAACGTGCCGAGACCGAGCATCAAGAAGGCAACCCAGGCAACGATCAAGCAACGCATCAAACATTCCTTCCGCGAATTAGTCATTGGCATCGGTCTGTGCAGCGGGCTTCCGGCCGATGAACGGGCGAACATAGTAGATCACGAAAATGCCGACGCAGATCAGCAGGCAACCTATATACTTCAAAGCACGCCCCGGATCGTAGGCCACGCTCAGTGTGGAAGCCTCTCGACCGCCGGGCAATTGATTGAAACCCGACTGGTAGAACGTGAATTTCCCGTGTGTTAGCGGATGGTTCATCGAGATTTTCTCGGTGCGGTCGATACTCTGACTCGTGTCGATCAACTGGACCGTACTGGCGAAAGAGGCGTTTCCCATTCGGCCCGGATTCACACCGCGCTCGAAGTCCAGCAGTTTCACGGAGTAGCCCAGCGGAAGCATCTCAATGCCGAACGAGACCATGATCGGCCCGCTCGCTGAGTTGGCGGTCCATCGCGAATGTCTGGGATTGTGGCGCTGCAGCCAGAACTCGTGCCGGTCGTCGCCGGCGGTCAATTCGACCAATACGGCCGGTTGCAGTTTAGAGTCCTTCGAGTCCTTCGAGTCGTCCGAGACGAAGGTCGTCTTTTGCTTGCCGCTGGGATGGCTCTCGGGTTGAGCATGGCTGATAAACTGCAAGATCTTCAGGCCGATTCCGTCCGTCTCGCCGAAGTCCAACGTATTGCCGGGCCGCCAATCGACGGGCCCCGGCTCGAAACCCAAATTGGTCTCGGCGCCCTGATGACGAATCGACAATTGGCTTCGATGGTACATCAGAATACTGTCCGACGTTTCGCCTTCCGCAAACGTCACTTGACCTTCGATTCCCGCGATGTAAGTCACCAGCGATCCGATCAGCAGCACCAACACGCCAATATGCGCCATCACAAACCCGAGGTGGCGAACTTTCCACGGAATGCGAACCATTAGGGCCGCCAGGATGTTCACTCCCAGCACGGTCGAGAGGATCACGAACCACGTGGCGTCGTAGATGTACCACTGGACGGTTGGCGTACCCCAATAAAAGGCTTCCAAAAAGGTCGCCACGATGCACACGATCGCAAAAGTGATCAGCAACACGACCGCCAGTCTCAGCGACGCCACTGCATGAATTGCGCGACCCAGCAGGCCACGCTTTGCGGGGGCCGCTTTCTCTGCATTAGAGGGAGATGTCATCAAACTGCCTTAGATGAGCCGGAGCGAGGGTAGAATAGTGACGCAACGTTCAGTGAAGTGTAGCTTATCCGGTCGAGTACGGCAACTGCGATGATGTGTCGCATCGGGCTTGCCACCGGGCCTTTTTCACTGCTATACCAAATTGTAGAACGTCTTGATCTATTTGAACACGCTCAGTTTTCTTCAACGGGCGGCTAGCAGGGCGCTGGCCTTCGGATCCGCAAGGTACGGAACATTGCAATCGATCCGGACTCAAAGCACTCGCCACCTTTTTCCGGATCACCGGCTGTCGGTATGTTATTTCCTGCGAGTTGCCTTAGCGTTGTCATCGCGGCAGCATACCCGCCAATTCTCGCGGTTCGCAATGCACCACCAGACGGAGGGGGGGTTGCGTTGTTCGGATCAGTCTGATAGGCTAGGATTTATACGTTGGCCCGATTGTTCAACCTGGGCCTAGGATGAAATCTCGACCAATGCCAAGCGGAGGCAGCGACCCAGCGGGGACATTCGTCCGCGGCCGTGGGCAAGACCACGGACCGGACCGTGCCTTCTCTCCGCGATCTTTTCTTTCCCATTTCTGTAGGAGGCGACTCCTACAGAGTTCCATAGGGTAATCACTTTTTCTCTTAACTGAGGAGTATTCTGATGCACACACTGAAAACAACAGCAGTAGCGACGGCCCTGATCTGTCTGATCTTGGCCGCCAGCGCCCAGGCCGTCACGGTCATCGGCTGGGGCGATGAAGGACATTCTTCCACCGGTGGATGGGGTGTCAACAATACCGGTTGGAACGCAGGCGAGAAATGGGAAACCGATCCGGCCGGGGCGAATACGTCCACTTACGAATTCACCGGGCTGGAAAACGGCGATTACTACATCGCTGCCTCGTGGACGAATCATGCAAATCGCACGATCTCGGCCCAGTACGACATCTCCGACACTAGCGGGAGTCTGGGCACCTTCGTGGTCGGCCAGCAAACTCCAGTGAGCCCCTTCAACGCCGAAGGGTTCGGCTGGTGGAACGCGTTGAACGAGACCCCGGTTTCGGTCACCGACGGCACGCTCACGGTCACGCTCTCCGACACGGATGCGGTGGGATACCTGATGGCCGATGCCATCCAGATCAGCACCGAACTGATGGGCGACCCCAACGTCTTCGTCATCGACAGCAACTCGGCAACCGGCTACAGCACGACGGGCAGTTGGGGCGAATCAGTCTATAACCCGGGTGCATCGCCCGCCTTTGCCGGAAACGACTGGTGGCAGGCCGATCCGACGGACCCCGAGGCCGATGACACAGCCTCCTGGTCGTTTACCGACCTGCCGGTCGGATACTACCGGGTGTCGGCCTCCTGGAACCCGCTCTCGCACCTAACGACCGACGCCCAGTTCGACATCAGCGACGGCGGCGGCGCCGTCCACGTGAATCAGAGGAGCCGGACCGATGACGTCAACGACGGGACGCCCTGGCAGGACCTCATCGGCGAACTGAGCATTCTCGACGGGACGCTCGACGTGACCCTCTCGGACAATGTACATGAGGCCCTCAACTTTCTGATAGCCGACGCCGTGCGGCTGGAACTGCTGCCGGACAAACTGACCTGGGACGGTCTGGGCGACGGCGATTGGGCCGACGACGACCTGATCGCTCCCGGCTGGAACAACGTCTCTGGCGTTCCGGCTGGCATGCAGCCCACCGCCAGCCATCGGGTCCAAATCGACAGCAACATCGTCACCGTGACGACCGCGGCCGAAGCACTCGAACTGAAGGTCACCGGCGGCGAACTGGTGATCGGCCCAACTGGGTCGCTGGGCGTGACGCGAACGCTCGACATGCCGGGCCGCCCGCTGACCATGCAAAACGGCGCTTCGCTCTCGGTCGGTCAAAGCGGCGCGATTGGCTCGCTGAGCATGCAAAACGGCGCCTCGCTTTCGCTCGACCAAGGCGGTTGGATTGGCGCATTGAACACGACCGACGATGTGACGGTCACCACCTGGGCTTCCCTGGCCGTGGACACACTGACCGTCGGCCCCGGCGTCCTCACCAAGCAAGGGGCCGGCATGTTGGTCCCGCAGAGCATTGTTGCCGATCCGGCCGCCGCCTTGCGCGTTGAAGAAGGAACGTTCAAGGCAAACGGCGCCGACCCGCTCGGCGGGATCACCGACGTCCAATTGGCCGGCGGTATGCTCAGCCTCAGTCCTGGCGGGCAGGCCGTCGCCTACTGGTCCTTTGACAACCCGCTCAACCTCGGCGCGGACGACTCGGGCAACGGACACGATGCCGCAGAGGTGGGCGCTCCGTTGCCCAACGCCCTGGGTATTTCCGGCGGGGCCGTCCAGTTCGACGGGCTCAGCCAGCTCTGGGTCGACGATCAGGCCGATCTGCGCACGTTTACCGACGGACTGACCGTCTCGTTCTGGGCGAACGACTCGACAGGAACCGGCGGGCCCATGCTTTCACGTTGGAGCGGTACTGCGTCCGGCTACGGGGCCGACGGCGGGAACTGGTATTTCAGCGACGAGGTTGAGTATGGCACCGTACCGACCGGACTCCTGACAGACTCCCTGTGGCACCACTACGTGATGACTTGGGATCCGTACGACAATAACCGGGTCGTCTCCTACCGCGACGGAGTCGAATTAGGACAGACCAACAAGGCCTTGGTTTTCCCGCCCGCGACCGGGCTGGCCATTGGGACTGACAACCGAAACCTTGGCTGGGCGTTTAACGGATCGGTCGACGAAGCCTTCATTCACAGCGCGGCCCTGGACGCCGGCGAAGTGGCCGCTCTGTACGCAGCTCCCGGCTCGATGCCCACGGACGGCGACCCGTTGGACCCTGTCAAGATG
>CAYYOX010000372.1:0-7059 GCA_964473065.1 uncultured Planctomycetaceae bacterium
CGCGCCGCGGTATAAGAGATCACGAACTATCAGGTGCCCAATCTCGATAAGCTGCGGTTAGATTTCGAGCAGAACATCACGGCCCGAGGCGCTACGGTGCTCTATGCCCAGGACGACGAAGAGGCCAACCGGCACGTGTTGCGAATCGCCAGGGAGCATGGCGTTAAGAAGGTCGCCAAGGGCAAGTCGATGGTCAGCGAGGAGATGGAGCTGAACCGGGCGTTCGAGTCAGCCGGCATCCGGGCCATGGAGACCGACCTGGGCGAGTATATCGTGCAGTTAGCCAACCAGCGGCCCACGCACATCGTCACGCCCGCGTTGCATCTGTCGGCCGCCGAAGTGGGTCAATTATTCAGCGATAAACTCGGCGAGCCGTTCAGCGAAGAGCACGAGCACCTGACCAACGTCGCAAGGAAACACTTACGCGAGGAATTCCTCAATGCCGACATGGGCATGTCGGGAGTAAACTTCGGTGTGGCCGACACGGGAACGCTCGGCATCGTTGAAAACGAGGGGAACGTCGGGCTCTCGACCTCGACGCCGCCGATCCACGTGGCCCTGATGGGCATGGAGAAGATCGTGCCGCGGGCCGAGTACCTGCCCGTATTCCTGAACCTGCTGGCACGCGTCGGCACGGGCCAGAAGCTGACCAGCTACTTCCACCTGATCCACGGCGCCACGCCGGGCCAGAAGCTTTACGTGATCATCCTGGACAACGGCCGCTCGAAGGTTTTGGGCGACCCGGCCGCCAAGGAAGCCCTGCGGTGCCTCCGTTGCGGCATGTGTTTGAACGTCTGCCCCGTCTATCGTCGCGTGGGCGGTTGGGCATACGGCTGGGTCTATCCCGGGCCGATCGGCTCGATCATCTCGCCGCATCTGGTCGGGCTGGATCAGGCCGGCAAGTTGCCGTTCGCCTCGACCCTTTGCGGGGCCTGCCATGAAGTCTGTCCGGTAAAGATCGACATCCCGCACCAACTGGTCCACCTGCGGCATCGAGCAGTGAACGAACCCTCGCCGATGAATTCGCTGAGCGAACGGCTGATGTGGAAGGCCTGGGCCTGGTCGATGAGCGGACCGATCCGCTACAAGCTAACCATGGCGATGGTCCGCCTGGGCGTGCGCATGGCCAAGTTCCTGCCCTGGCATCCCGGCAAGCTGGGCGCCTGGACCCGCGGCCGCGAGTTGCCCAAGGTGCCCGGGCCGGCCTTTAGGAACTGGTGGAAAGATAATCGAAACACGTAGGGCAAACCCGCCCGCTAAACGGATTGTTGATGCTATGAACAGTCGCGACGCCATTTTGCAACGTATCCGCACGGGACTGGCCAACGTGCCGCCGGTCGAAGCTCCGCCCGTGCCCGAGGTCTGGCCGCGGACGAATCCTTCAACGGAAGAACTCGTCGCATGTTTCACCCGGGAACTGGAAGTCGTCCAGGGCGAGGTGATTCGGTGCGGGTCGGTTGAGCAAGCGAGCACGAAGCTGGCCGAACTGATGGACCAGTTGTCGTGCCAGACGATCGGCTCGGTCGAGCGTCCGATCCTGCGGGAACTGGCGACCGGGCTGGGCGAGGATCGCGTGGCCTGGACTAAGGAAGGTTGGGATCCGAAGGAGATGGGCGAATTGGCCGCCGGCATGGTGGCCTCGGAAATCTTGCTAGCCGACACGGGCACGTGCGTTGTCTCCTCGGGCACGCCGGAGGAGCGTCTGATGTGCTACCTGCCGCCGGTCTGCGTGGTGGCGGCCCGGGTCGAGCAACTGGCCGAGACCATGCCGGCCGCCTGGGACCAAATTGCCCGAGAGACGGCCGAACCGGACCGCCGAGGTGAATTCGTGCTGATCACGGGCCCCAGCCGCACGGCCGACATCGAGAAGATCCTCATCCTGGGCGTGCACGGTCCGAAACGGCTGATCGTGATTCTGATCGATTGAGCGGCAGGCCGGGCTTGTCACGGGCCGTCGAGCCGCCATAATGTGTGGGCGTTCCATGCCATGGCAATTTCCTGCCCGCGGTGAAGCGAAATCTCTGACATCAAGGGTGCAAGTATGACGAACCGTCTTTGGCGATTTATTCCAGCGGCCGCACTCGTTCTGTTCTTGACGGCAACGGCCCGAGCCGAGCTGACGCCGGACAATGTGGCCATCCTGGGTATGGCCGCCAGCGAGCAGTCTCGCGAATTGGCTGAATACTACGCCGAGGCACGCGGCATTCCCAAGTCGAACATCCTGCTGCTGGAAGGCCAAGTCGGTAAAACGCTGCCGCGAGAGGTCTGGGGGCAGCAGATCCGGCCAGCCATTCGGCAGTGGCTAAGTCAGGACGGGCGGAAGGAGAGAATCCGTTGCTTGGTGACCGTTTGGGATGTGCCGCTGAAGATCGGGCCGCGCGACGGCCAGTCGCCGGAGACGGTTGCGCGCCGGGAATTCCTGACTCAAGTCCGCACGCTTCTGGTCGGACAAGTTCTTGGGCAGATGAAGACCCTGGATGAATTGGCGCCCGGCGAGCAGACGCCCGAGCGACCGGCATTGGACCAACAGACCGACTTGAAGACCTTGGCGGCCCAATTCGAATCGGCCTTGCAGGCGGCCCGAGATCGGCTGCGCGGCCTGGAGTCGGAGGAGGAAAGAAAGCAAGCAGGAAACGTGCTGGAACGGGCTTTCCTGGCCGGGGCCGGGATCAGCGGCGTGGTGCGGATGTTGGACCGACAGGCCGCCGCCGCGGGACTGAAACCGAAGGCCGTCGGGCGAATCGAGCAGTTCAAGGGTCGACTGCAAGGGCTCGGCGAAGGGCTTCAAGCGGTCAGTACGCTTCGCGATACGGTCTCTCGCGATGAATTGATGCTGAACATGCTGCGAAAATCGGCCGGGCTGATCGGCACGCTGCAATGGATCGAACAGCAAGAGAAGGAACTCCGCAAGAACGAAACGGCCGCCAGCTTCGACAGTGAATTGTCGTTGGTGTACTGGCCCGATTACCTGTTGCTTCGCTGGCAACCGAACCAGTTGCAGCATCGCTATCGCGAGTTGCCGGCCCTGCATCGGCCCACGCTGATGGTGGCCCGGCTCTAAGCGCCGACGTTCGAATTGGCTAAGAACCTGATCGACACGGCCATCAGCGTCGAAAAGACCGGCCTGCAAGGCAAGGTGTACCTCGACGCCCGCGGCATGAGGTTCGATCCCGACAAGGATAAGCCCGGTTCCTATGGCCAATACGACCAATCGCTACGTGACTTGGCCCGGCGGCTCGAGGAACACACCGAATTGGAAGTGGTGATCAACAACGAGGCGACGCTCTTTCAACCGGGTGATTGTCCCGAGGCGGCCTTGTACTGCGGCTGGTACTCGTTGGCGCGATACATCGACGCCTTCGACTGGCAGAGCGGAGCGATCGGCTATCACTTGGCCAGTTCAGAGGCCACCACCTTGCGCACGCCCGGCGGCAAGGCCTGGTGCAATGCGATGCTCGAAGACGGAATCGGCGCCACGCTAGGCCCGACGTTCGAGCCGTACCTCGGGTCGTTCCCGCTGCCGGACGATTTCTTCTCGCTGCTATTGACCGGTCGCCACACGCTGGTCGAAGTCTACTACCGCACCAAGCCCCACAACTCCTGGGCCATGGTGCTGGTCGGCGATCCGCTCTACAACCCGTTCAAGAACAACCCGCAATTAAGCGAAGACGCCCTGCCGCAAAGGCTGAAACGGCCGTAGGTCAGGCTTGGTGACTATTCCGCCCGCACGTCGTAAACGAACAGTCGATCGCTGTGGCGGATGTAGAGGCGGCCGCCGCAGATGACTGGATGGGCCCAGGTGGGACCTTCGCCGCCCTCGGGAATCTCGAACTGGCTGATCACTTGATGGCCGTCGGGCGTGGCTTTGACGAGGCCGACGCGGCGTTTTTCGTTCATCGTGTAGAGCATCCCCTCGGCCGCGGTGAGCGAACCTTTGCCCACGCCCCGCTCGGCATACTTCATTTCGCCCGTCTTCCAGTCGAGGCAGATCCACTTCGAGTTGTTGAACCGGTCCGCGGCGCCGTAGACGTGGCCGTCGTAGAGAACGACGCCGCCGTGATGGTTGTCCAACTCGCGTGAATGCCCCACTTCCTCGCCCGACGCCGTCTTTCCGTCGACGGTGATCTTCAGCAACTCGTAACCGTTCCTGCCTTTTCAGGAACGGTTGCAGACGAGCCAGTTGTGGTACAAGGGCTTCGTGACGTTGACATCGTACTTTGTCTTGTGTTCGTGGCGAAACAGCAATTCACCGTCCTCGGCGCGGATCCCCAGCAGGGCCTTGCCGCTCATCGCCAGAATCATCCGCAATCCCTGGCACTCGGCCAAGGTCGCCGTGGCATATCCGGCCGGGTCGCCGGTCGACGGGGTCTTCCAAACGACTTCCCCGGTAAGTTTGTCCAGGGCCACGACGGAAGCATCCTCCCCACCGGGACCACAGATGGCACGATCGCCGTCGATCAACACCGATTCGGCCAAGGCCCAAATGATGTTCTTACCTTGGAACTGCTCCAGGATGTTCAGCCTCCACAGTCTTTCCCCCGTCTTAACGTCCAGGCAAATAACCTGTCCCCGCGGGTTTTTGTGATAGAGCCTCTCGCCGTCGATGGTTGGGGTCGCCCGAGTGCCGGCAGGCCCGTTGGTCCAGGCCTCGCCGTTTTCGGCCTGCCATAGGAGTTGGCCGTCGAGGTCCAGAGCGGTAATCACGGTCTTCTCGCCCAGGTTTCCGGCCGTGTAGATTACTCCGTCGGCAATCACGACGCCGGCGAAACCGTGCCCGATGCCTTCGGCCGTCCAGGCCAGTTGGGGACCACCGTCGGGCCATTGGGTCAGCAGGCCCGTATCCGATGAGATGTTGTCGCCGTTGGGTCCGTGAAAGGCGGGCCAGAAAGGTTCCTCGGCAAAAGCCGAACCACTCGCCAGGGCGAGCCCGCTGATAAACATCACACTGAACCGCAACATGGATCGAAACAACATGGGTGTCTACTCCTGCTTCTTTGGGGTCGTAAAGGGATCGTCGACGCGTAATGACCCTAAATTTGTATCATATTGCCGGGCAGAAATCTACGGCGGAGAAGCTTGGCGCCGAGAATAGGTCGCCGAATCGAAGGAGAACTCAGGTGCAGCCGGTCGCCTGGAGGCTGCCGCTATTGGCCGACCGGAACATCAGTCGGTGTGGGCGGACGCCACTCTTTGAGCACCTGTTTGACCCGCTGGTCGAGCTCGTCGATCTGCTCGAGCAATTCGTCGTGCCGGACGTCGAGTTCCTGAAGGAAGCCTACTTGGGGGGTATTCTCTTCCATGAGGCAGGGTCTTTTGGCGGCGAGCAAGGATGTGGCGGTGGGCAATCCCTAACGAAATCGGTCTGTCGAGGCCCCGAGGTCCAGCCGAGTTGACAAAGTTTTGTGCATCTAAGTGCCGATTAGGTAAGGTGTTACGGTCATTTCGGTGAGGTGATATTTTGGGGCAAACCGGGTCCGATGGCCGAGAAATAGGATAGAATTGTAATAAGACCCCGAAAAAGTCCCGTGAATGCCGAAAAAAGGTGGGGAAGGGGCCGATACCGCTAGACAGGCTATAGGCCGGTTGTGTAAATTGAAAGGCTCCGCCCAATTGCATGGTGTGGAGCTAAGTGGCCGACGCGTTGTCGGCAAGACGTAAAAACCCGAAAGACAGGGAAAGAAAAAGGAGGACTGAGTGGTTAAGTTGACGTTGCGGGAACGCGAGTCGATCCAAGAGGCGGTGCGTCGTTTCCGCAAATTGGTCGAGCGGAGCGGCATCAAGAAAGAAATGCGTCGCCGCGAGTATTACGAGAAGCCCAGCGAAATCAAACGACGCGCTCGCCTTCGTGCCGAGCGCCGTGCCCGCCGCACTCGGATGCTGGCTGGCCTGTAAACTTCCCCCCAGGGCTTTTTCTTCCAGAATCTTCTGAGGCGATGAAGGTGCGCGCGGGGTGCATTTTTTATGCATCCACCTGTAGCTGCGTTCGCCAGAACGCGGGCGACGCGAGCTTACCGCACTCTGGCGAGTGCAGCTACATCCCGGGCGCGACCAACGGTCGCGGCTTTATAGGCTTTCCGGTAACTGCTCGATGAAGGCGCGAATTTCGTCGCGGACGCGCCGGTAGTGATCCAGGGCCTCTTCTTCCGTTTTGGCCTCGCGGGCTAGCCGTGGTGGATCGTCGAACCCGACGTGCACCATTCGCGGCGTGCCGGGTAAGACGGGGCACGTTTCGTGGGCATGGGCGCAAACGGTCACTACAACATCCAGCGAAACGTCGGCAAGTTCGTCGACGTGCTTGGAACGCTGGTCAGAGATATCGACGCCCGCCTCGGCCATTACCTGCACGGCATGGGGATTCAGCCGGTGCGTCTCGATGCCGGCCGAATAGGGTTCCAGCACGTCGTTCTTGAGCTTTCGGGCCCAACCTTCGGCCATTTGGCTACGGCAGGAGTTGCCCGTGCAGAGGAAAAGGATTCTCAGCTTTTCGGGCGATTCGGTCACGGCTTGAGCACGATTTTTCCTGCCAGGGTATCGGCTCGTTGCAGCGTGTTTCGCTCCTGCAGTTTGTGTGCGGCAGCCGTTTCTTCCAGCGGCATTACGCGATCGATGTTCGCCTGGAACCCGCGGCGAGCCATCCAGCGATTGATCTCCGCGGCACTCTTGCGCTGCTGATCCGCCGAGGCATTGAACATGGCGAAGCCGAGGATCTTACAGTCCTTCGAGTAGAGCGCCCCCACCGGCAACTGCGGGCGCGAATCGCGTCCGGCCATCAAGACCACTCGACCGCCGGGCGATATCAGTTCGATCGCCTGATCGAGGTCCTGCTCGCGAGCTGTTTCCCACCAGACATCGATTCCCTCGGGCGCGAACTCGCGAACGATATCCGCGAAGTCGTCGGCCTCGTAGTCGACCGTGGCGGCGGCCCCGAGCTTGCGACAGGCTTTGATTTTGGCGATGTTTCTTCCGGAGGCCATGACTCGGGCGCCGATGGTCTTGGCCATCTGCACCACGCATGAGCCCACGCCGCCGGTTCCTCCGTGGACGCACAGGGTCTCACCC
>CAYYOX010000373.1:0-7052 GCA_964473065.1 uncultured Planctomycetaceae bacterium
GCCGAATTCGAGTGGGCGCATTCGGTGAGGCAAGCGATGGAGGTGGGCGGGCGTATTTCGTCGAAGGAGAGTGTGGCGGGCCTGGATTTCTTGAATCGCGAGGCGATCCAGTCGATGGCCCCGGCATGGCCGTTGAAACTCACACCCATCGGCAACGAGATCCGCAAGATGCAGGCCGTCGGGTCGGCCTGGCGGATCAACTCCTCGCCGGCGACCATGGTTTTGCCGTAGACGGTGACCGGGTCGGTCGGATCGTCTTCGATGTGTCCGCCGTCGCCCGTGCCCGAGAAGACCAGATCGATCGAAAGATGGACCAGCCGCACGCCCCGCGGCACGGTCTGAGTGAGCAGGTTCCGCACGCCCTCGACGTTGGTTCGCCATGCCAGCGGCGGATCCAACTCGCACGACTTCAAAGCACAATTGCCCGCGCAGTCGAGCACGCAGCCGAATTTGTGCTGCTCGAACAGCCGAGCCAGGCCCTCAGGGTCCTCGGCATTGCAGGGGACGATGCCCGGCCCGACCAGCCGCCAATTGTCCTTCTGCCGGATTCCGAAGACCTGGCCCGGATATTTTGCTTGGAAGTAGTGCAGCGCATTGTGTCCGGCCACTCCGGCGATCCCGGTAATGAGCATCGGCAGCCGGGGCCGCAGCGAGAATTCGGCAATACGCAGCATATATAGGAGTCTCCGGGCAAGGATCGCAAACCTCCAGTCTATCCGAGGTCCGTTCCGCGATCATCCCCAAATGACCATTCCCCTCTGTCGCGGGGGGCCGATGGCCTCAAGTCGCCAAAAACTTCTGCCGATACATTGACTTATCGAGAGGTCTCGATATATACTATAGATGGAGGATCCAATGGAAAGTGAAAATCAAGACGCTCCGACGATCGAACTGCTGCCGCTTGCCTGGCTCGAGGAGGCGGCCGAGTGCTTGAAGCTGCTGGGGCATCCGATCCGGCTGCGGGTGGTCGACATCCTGATGCAGGGCGAATTTCCCGTCCATCGGATCGCCCAGATGTGCGAACTGCCGCCGCATCAGACGTGCGAGCACTTGCGACTGCTGAAACACCATGGGCTGTTAAGCAGCCAGCGGCGCGGACGGACCGTCTACTACCAAATCGCCGATCCACGCCTGCCCCAATTACTCGGATGTATTCGTAGCGTTTGCCCGCAAGAGGGCCGAGAGCGGCCCGTTGATTAAACCAGTACCGGAGTAACAGAGAATGTCCACTCGTAAACGTATCGTAATTGTTGGCGGAGTTGCCGGCGGCGCCTCGGCGGCGGCCCGGGCTCGACGGATTTCGGAAGACGCTGAGATCGTGCTGTTCGAACGGGGGCAACACGTGTCGTTCGCCAATTGCGGGTTGCCCTACCATATCGGCGGAACGATACCCCAACGGCAGCGACTTCTGATTCAAACGCCCGAGGGCTTGCGAAAAAGGTTCCGCATCGATGTGCGTACTCGGCATGAAGTCGTAAGCATCGATCGGCAAGCGCGAAGCGTGACGGTCCGCGACCTGCAAACGGAGCAAGAGAGTTCGCAGCCTTACGACGCACTGATCCTCAGCCCCGGCGCCGAACCGGTTCGGCCGCCGATCCCCGGCGTGGACCATGCCCGGGTGTTCACGCTGCGGAACATGGCCGACATGGACGCGATTCAAGGAGCGTTGGACAACAAGGGCGTCGACCATGCGGTGGTCGTTGGCGGCGGGTACATCGGGCTGGAGATGGTCGAGGCTTTGCGTCAGCGCGGCGTGGGCGTCACGCTGGTGGAGTTGGCCAAGCAGGTCTTCGTGGCAGCCGACCCGGAGATGGTCGCGCCGATCCACCAGCAGCTCGAAATGCAAGGCGTCGACCTGCGGCTGGGTACGTCGATCGGGGCCATTCGCGAGGCGGGCGGCAAGCTGAGTGCCGTGTTGAGCACCGGCGAGGCGGTCGACTGTGGCGTGGTGATTATGGCCGTCGGCGTTCGGCCCGAGGTCACCTTGGCCCGCGATGCCGGACTGGAGATTGGCCCCAGCGGCGGGATTGTTGTCGACAGCGGGATGCGGACTTCCGATCCGAACATCTTCGCCGTTGGTGATGCCGTGGAGGTGACTCATCTGGTCAGTGGCAAGAAGGCGCTGATTCCGCTGGCCGGTCCGGCGAATCGTCAGGGACGCATCGCGGCCGATAATGCCTTGGGGCGCGAGACGACCTATTCGGCCAGCCAAGGCACGGCCATTTGCAAGGTCTTCGATCTGGCGATCGGCATGACCGGGCTGAGTGAGAAGGCGCTCAAAGCGGCGGACATTGCCTACGAAAAGGTCTACGTACACCCGACGAGCCATGCGGGCTATTACCCGGGCGCGAAGCCGTTGAGCTTGAAACTGTTGTTCAATCCGGACGACGGAAAGATCCTCGGCGCCCAGGCGGTCGGCGCCGACGGGATCGACAAGCGGATCGACGTGCTGGCGGTCGCCTTGCGGGCCGGGCTTTCGGTTCGCGATCTGGCCGAACAGGAATTGTCCTACGCACCGCCGTACGGCTCGGCCAAGGACCCGGTCAACTATGCGGGATTCGTGGCGACCAACATGTTGGACGGACTGGTCGAGCTCTGCCATGTGGACGACATGCTCAGTCCGCGCGATGACCAGTTTCTGCTGGATGTCCGCACGCCCGGCGAGACCGAGGCCGGCACGATTCCCGGTGCCGTTAACATTCCGGTCGACGACCTGCGTGAGCGGCTTGGCGAATTGCCGCAAGGCAAGCAACTGTTGGTCTTCTGCCAGGTCGGACTGCGGGGCTACTTGGCTTGCCGCATTCTCAGCCAGAACGGCTTTGAATGTCGCAACCTGACGGGCGGATACAAGACCTATCGGGCGACCGTGGACACGTTGCCGGAGAGTCCGACCGAACCAAAAGCGAAGGCCGCCGACACGGGTGACAAGCGGCAGTGCGACAAGCCCGGTTGTTCCGGCGAGACAGCCCCCACGCGCGAAGTCGACGCCCGGGCGTTGCAGTGTCCCGGCCCGATCCTTCAACTGCGTGCCGAAATCGATAAGATGGCCGAGGGTGAAACGGTAAAGATCATGGCGGCCGACCCGGGTTTCCCGGCCGACGTGAAGGCATGGTGCGAAAACACGGGCCATCGGCTCGTGGAGTTGGTCCCGGTCGACGGGCATTGCGAGGCGATCATCGAGAAGCAACCTCGTGCTTGCCCGGTCGCCTCACCGGCCACGCAATCGAAGCAAAAGACACTGGTCATGTTCAGCGGCGATCTGGACAAGACACTGGCCGGGTTCATCATCGCTAACGGGGCGACCGCCATGGGCAGCCAGGTGACAATGTTCTTCACGTTCTGGGGGATCAACGTGCTGCGCAAGGCCGAGAGTGTATTCGTGTCGAAGAACCTGATCGAACGGATGTTCGGCTGGATGATGCCTAAGGGTCCGAACCGGTTGAAACTCTCGAAGATGCACATGGGCGGCATGGGGTCCGCGATGATCAAGGGCATCATGCGGAAGAAGAACATCGCTTCGCTGCCGGAGATGATCCGCATGGCCCAGGAAAATGGCGTTCGGCTGGTGGTCTGCTCAATGAGCATGGACCTGATGGGTATCCGCCGCGAGGAGCTGATCGACGGCGTCGAGGAAGGCGGCGTGGCCATGTATCTCAACGAGGCCGAAGCCGGCAATGTGAACCTGTTTATCTGATCAGGCCTAGCGATCTCCTTGGTCACCCCGCAAAGCAAACATAGCCTCTTTCGCTCTCTGTGGGCCTTGGCGTGAGGCCTTGTTTCTTGTCGTCCGGGTTTGTTGTCGTCTGGGCATTTGCCACAAGGTGAGGAATTGGTGCGTCCGCAACAGCACCACACTAATGGCTGTCTTTCCGCACAACGACCCCCCAGTCGGGTAACTCTCGATTTTCTTCCACGTTTCTAGTGTGTGGGGGGGGGCTTGCGTTGCGGGGGATTTCTGATAAACTATGTGGATTATCGGGATGATCCCCGATTCCTGTCGTTCGGACAGAGAGTGGCAAGCGTGTGTGGGATGCGTATTGGTCGGTTAGTCCGCCCTGTTGGTTTAGCACGTGAGGCAGCGTCTTTCTTGTCGACTGCGTGGCGAGGTGCGTTTGACGTACCGGCCGCAGCGATTTCTTGGTCTTCTTTCAGTGTGTGGCTCTGCGCGGGGTCACCGAGCGGTTTTGGTTCTTGGGTCGTTAGAATTCACCCGTTATAGTGGGAGATAGCAAGATGATTAGGTCAGCAGCGATCGTAGTTTTGGCAGCTTTTCTAGGGATGGCAGTTCTTGGCCCCGCGGCGCAGGCCGATCTGGTCGGACATTGGGAGTTCGATTCGGTGGCCCTCGGAATCACACCCAACAGCGGCACCGGCGGGGCGATCATGGACGGCAACGTGCTCGGCGATGCGCTGTTGGAGAGCGACGTGACCGACGGCGTCATCACCCGGGCCAGCGCCATGCTCTTCGACGGCGACGGTGATGAAGTGGTCATCAACGACGGCGTGACCGATCTGTACGCCGACGCCCCGTTCACCATCGCCGCCTGGGTCAAAACAACCGCTTCCGGCCAGGCCATCTTGGGCAAGGACGACGGCACCTTTGCCGGCGGCTCGAAGCACTTCGCCATCGGCCCGTGGATCTACCAGGTGGGATACGTCGGCGTCAACCAGGAGTGGATCACCTCGGACACGCCGGTCAACGACGGAACATGGCATCACGTGGCCGTCTCCAACAACCCGGGCAATTGGCAGCGGATCTACATCGACGGCCTGGACCAGACCGGGTTTCATAACTTCTTCGGCAATTACGACTTGGGCACGATCGTGCGGATCGGCAACTCCACGTGGGAGTCTGATGCCGGCTACTTCAACGGCCACATCGACGACGTGCGGATCTACAACGAGGCGCTGGATACCAGCCAAATCATCGACGCTGTGGTCTCCGCCACCTTGACCTGGGACGGATCCAGCGGCGACTGGGGCGACCTCTCGTCACATTGGAGCGGCGGCACTGCGGGTCAGGTCCCGGATCTGATGACCTTGGCGATTATCAACAGCGGCACGCCCAACGTCGAAGCCGACCGTTCCGCCTTCAGTCTGAACGTCAACGGCGGCGGACTGAACATCGCCGACGGCCAGAGCCTGACAGTCTTCAGCAGCGCTAACTTCGCCTCCGACGCCACGCTGTCACTCGACAATTCCTCGTTGATCGTCCAAGGCGGGGGCAGCCTCGGCATCGTGACCACGCAAGGCAACTCGGCAATCAGCGTCGGCGGCACGATGCCAGTGGCCTCGCTGAGCGACAGCGGGCCGGGCACTTTTAGCAAACTGGGGACCGGTACCCTACAACTGAACAATGCGGACGGTGTCAGCGTCTCCACCGCGCAGACCACCATGCGGGTTGCCGAAGGGACCCTCTCGGCGATCGGCGAGGACCCCTTGGGCGGTTCGACCGATCTGGTTCTGGCCGGCGGCACGCTGAGCTTTGCCGGCGTCGCGGGCGACCCGGGCGACGGACCGGCCGACGCGATCGCCAAGTGGACCTTCGACACCGTGGCCGGCGCCACGGTCACCAACGACGGGACCGGCGGGATGACCATGGACGGTGTAATGGCCGCGGGCGCCAGTGTCACCGGAGGCAAGATTGGCAACGCTTTGGCCTTCGACGGAGGAGCCAACGCTTACATGGACGTCTTCCACGGGGTCACCGAACTGGGGGCCGCCGATTTCACGATTGCGGCCTGGGTCAAGACGGCCAGCCCGGGCATGGCCCTGCTGAGCAAGAGCAACAACGACGCCGTGTTGGATGTCGCCGAGAAGATCGTGTACGTCAGCCCGGGTGTGTACGGCCAAGAGGGACCGGCCGGCGCCATGGCGATTGTTGGCTCCGGGGCCGATTGGTTCAGCGGGACATTGCCGGTCAACAACGACGAGTGGCATCATGTGGCCCTCACCTGGGACATCGACACGGGCCAAGGCTTGGTCTACGTCGATGGCCTGGAGAACACCGGCTACGACCACTACAACGGCTTGGCCGATAACATCAGTGACACGCTGCGGATCGGCTTTTCCACGTGGACTGGCGGCGCCGGCAATTTCAACGGCCTGATGGACGAGGTCTACATCTACAATCGTACGCTCGACCAGACGGAAATCCGTTCCATGTCCGGATTCGCCGGAGCGCCGAACATGTCATCGGTTGCCGTGACGGTTACCGCCGACTCGACGCTCGATGCCGGGACCGACGCCGTGGTCACGTTTGCCTCGCTGAGCCTTGAGCAGGGCATCCTCAGCACCACGGGGCTGGCTGCCGAGATCCGCTTCGACGGCGGCACATCAGTTCCTCCGGGAACCACCGGCCTGATCGGCTTCGACCCGCAAGTACCCACCGACTACGGTATCATCGACATCGGCGGCAGTGACGTGACGATCGCCAAAGGCGGACCGAGCACGTGGTTACTCGATAACGGCAACCGACCGATCAATCTCGGCCCCAATGCCGACTGGGAAGTTCAAGGCGGCGAACTGCAATTGGAGGGCGCGGACACGCTCTACAACCGACGCGTGACCGTCTCCGGCGGTACGCTTAGCATGCCCAGTCCGGCGCCTTTGGGAACATCGCCGGTTACTTTGGGCGGCGGCACACTGAGCATCAGCAGCGGCGTGGCCCCCAACGACGCCCTGGCCCGTTGGGCCTTCGATGTCCTGGAGAACGGCAATACCACCACGCCTAACAGCGGCAGCGGCGGATCGGTGATGGACGGCAATCTGGTCGACGGCGCCACGCTGGAAAGCAACGTCTCCGACGGCAGCATGACCCGCCCCAGCGCCCTGGTGCTCGACGGCGTCCTGGATGAAGTCGTGGTCAACAATGGCGTGACCGCCTTGCATGCCGAGGCGCCCTTTACCATCACTGCCTGGATCAAGACGACCGGATCGAATCAAACCATCCTGGGCAAGGACGACGGCACGTTCGCCCCCGGCTCGAAGCACTTCTTTGTCGATACCGCCGGCGTTCCGTTCGGCTACGTCGGTAACAGCCAGGAGTGGAT
>CAYYOX010000374.1:0-7051 GCA_964473065.1 uncultured Planctomycetaceae bacterium
CGTATCCGAGAGTTACGGCCACGTTCTGGCGAACGTAGCTACGACAGTGTGTCACCTTTTTCCGGATCACTGGCTGTCGGCATGTTATTTCCTGCGAGTTGCCTTGAGACTTGGACTTACGGCGATTAGAATCTCGCACACAAGGTCCATTTCACGAACCCCGTTTTGGCCAACAAAGGCCCGACAAAACGACACCTAAGTCTCGTTCTACCAACAAGTTAAGCCACCCCAAACGGAACCCCCGATTACCGAAAAGTGCTCGCAAAACTCCTATCAAGAGCCCCCGCCCCACTCAAGCCGCAACTCCCTACGCTCTTCATGGCAGCGGACAGCATGCCCGCTCTGCGGCCTCGATTCGGTGCAACCCGTTGCGGCTAAGTAAGTTCCGCTTCTTCGACGTGGACCGTCGTGACATCGCGCTGCGACGCAGAGCGTGGGAACGAGGTTAAAACACGCTAGGTGCACAGCCTACGCAGTATGCGTAAATACGACCGTATTTTCCGATAACGAAGAATCTTCAAAGTTTGACGGTTGGGGTGCCGATACGAGGTTTGCCGATATATCCGACTGGCGGACCGCGTATGGTGCGCTGGCCTTCGATAAATCGTCCCGGGGGGGAAGATGAACCGATTCCTAGTCGCGTCGTCGACGCGCTTCGAGAAGGCAGCTTCCTGGAGCGTTACCTACGGTGCGGCAAAAACCGCAACGGGAACGCAGTTTCATGAGCCGTCATTACTCCCCCTTTCTTCGCAGCGTCATCCTTGGGTCCCTACTCGCCAGTAGCCTTTTTGGATTTGGATGTCGCCCTCAGCAGCCTTTCTACTTCCACGAGGACGGTGACCTGTCGCATTATCTGGATGTGGCCACCGAAATCGACTATCCCGACCTGGAAGCGGAGAGCCTTGCCGAGGTCAACGGATCCATCCGGCCTTTCTCGCTGGAGAATCACGACACGCGGAACTATTGGGATTTGACCCTGGAAGAGGCGGTGCAAAACGCCTTGGCCAACAGCAAAGTAATGAAGTCGATCGGAGGACAGGTCCTCGGCGCACCCAGTGCGTTGACCCGTTCACCCGAGGCGGTATCCACCATCTACGATCCGGCCCTGATCGAGACGAATCCTCGCTTCGGTACTGAGGCGGCTCTGTCGGCGTTCGATGCCCAGTTCACCAGCAGTGTCTTTTGGGAAAAGAACGACGCGCCGCGCAACCCGTTGGTCTTTCTCGGCTCGGAAGACGTCTTCCCGCGAAGATTCAAGCAGGACGTGGGCAACTTCCAGGCCCAACTCTCCAAGACGGCGGCCACCGGCGGCACGTGGATCATGCGGCACAATGTGCAATACGACAAGCAGAACGTTTCGCGACTGTTCACCAGCGACTGGAACGTCAATCTCGAGGCCGAATTCCGCCAACCGTTGCTGCAAGGCGGCGGCGTGAACTTCAACCGCATCGCCGGCCCGGGCGCGATTCCCGGCTTCAACAACGGCGTGATGATCGCACGGATCAACACGGACATCGCCCTGGCCGACTTCGAGGCCGGCGTGCGTGACCTGGTTTACGACGTGGAAGTTGCCTATTGGGAACTGGCGTTCGCCTACCGCAGCCTCGACGCGGTGATTGCCGGACGCGACGCCGGATTGCAGTCGTGGCGCTATGCCCAGGTCGAGCTTGAGGTCGGCACGGGCGACATCCTCGACAAGGCCCAGGCCGAGGCCCAGTACCACCTGTTCGTCAGTGCCATGGAACGGGCACTGAACAATGTGTATGCGACCGAAAGCAAGCTGCGATACCTGATGGGACTGGCCGCCACCGACGGGCGAATGATCCGACCGGCCGACGAGCCGACCGTGGCCAAGGTCTATTTCGATTGGGACGAAGTGGTGGCCGAGTCGCTGTGCCGAAGCGTCGAGTTGCGAAGGCAGAAGTGGCAGGTCAAGCGGCGTAATCTGGAACTGATCGCCGCGAAGAACTACCTCTTGCCGCGACTGGACGCCACGGCCCGCTATCGTTTGCTGGGACTGGGAGACCACTTGATCAATCCGGCCGGCACGGGCATCGAGTTCGACAACGCTTACGAGTCGATGACCACCGGCGACTTCGGGGAATGGCACTTGGGGCTCGACTTGAGCATCCCGATCGGTTTCCGCAAGGAGATGTCGGGTGTCCGCCATGCAGAGCTCAACATCGCTCGGGAGCGGGCTCGCTTGCAGGAGATGGAACTGGAAGTCAGCCACCAACTGGCCCACGCCATCCGCGAGACGCAGGCGGCCTTGAAGCTGGCTAACACGAATTTCAACCGTCGCATTGCAGCCAAGCAGGAGGTCGAGGCGGCCGAGAGTAAGAAACAGGCCGGCATCGCGGGCTACCGGATGTCCGAGGTGCTCGATGCTCAGCGGCGACTGGCCGAGGCCGAAAGCGATTTCTACCGCTCGATATTCGACTACAACAAGGGTATCGCCGAGGTCCACCTACGCAAAGGCTCGCTGCTGGAGTATAATGGCGTTCACTTGACCGAGGGGCCGTGGACCGGGAAGGCCTATTTCGACGCCCATCGACGTGCTCGGCAGCGAGACGCAAGCGTATACCTCGACTATGGGTTCACCATGCCGAGCGTGATCAGCCGCGGCGCCTACCAGCAGCAAGCGGGCGCCGGAGCGGTCATCGAGGACGGGATGATCGAAGGGATCGAAATGCCGGACATGGGGCCGGAAGAGCTTCCCACGCCGGCCGGCCAGCCGGTCGAATCGACCATTGAATCATCCGACGAGCCGGACGCAACGCAGCTCGAACCGCTCGACCTGCAAACCAAGGCCGAGCCGCAAACCGACGGACCGGAACTGCGGATGCCGAAGAACGCCCGATGGTCGGTGGCCAAGAAGGCGGCTGCGGCCAAGTCGACTGAAGTGGCCCGTAAGAAAGCGTCAAAGTCGTCGGCAGTGAAGAAGGCTTCGTACGAAGAACCGATCAGCAGCAAGGCAAAGCCCAAGCGTTCGACAAGTGCTGGCAAGAAAGTAGACAGCTCAGCCTGGGTCAGTTCGAAGAGCTCGACAGGTCGAAAGCATGAACGTAACACGACTCCGCCGACTCATTCAGATGATCGGGCTGCTTCAGGCTGGCAGCGGGCACAACGCTGATAGTCTGGCCCGCGACTGCGACGTTACGCGTCGAACCGTCTTTCGCGACTTGAAGACTCTTCAAGAGTCGGGCGTGCCGATCGAATTCGACGAACTGCGGCAACGCTACTGCATTCCGGCCGCCTATTACCTTCCTCCGACCGACTTCACGCCGGAAGAAGCCCTCTCGCTGATCGTGCTGTGCTACGAACTGGGCGAGCGTCGCGGGGTGCCGTTTCTAGACGCCGCACGCAAGGCGGCCATGAAGCTCGAAGGGAGTCTTTCCCCGCAGCTTCGCTCGCTGCTACAGGCCGTCGGCGGCACGGTCAAGATCCGACCGGCTCGCACATCGGCCAGGGCAGAACAGAAGCCCGTGTTCGATCAATTGGTCGAAGCCCTGGCGATTCGTCGGGGCGTGCGGATTCAGTATGACAGCTTCGCGGAGAAGAAGGCCATCGTCACCCGGCTGAATCCCTATCGGTTGCTATTCAGTCGGCGAAGCTGGTACGTGATCGGTCGCTCGTCGTTGCATCGGGCCACACGGACGTTCAACCTCAACCGGGTGCTCGATCTTCGCCCGCTGGAGACACATTACGAGTTCCCCCGCGGCTTCTCGATCGACCGCTACCTGGGAAACGCGTGGCACCTGATCCCCGAGCCGGGCCCCGACTCTCACATCGTCGTACGTTTTCGCCCCATGGTGGCCCAAAACGTGGCCGAGGTCGCCTGGCACAAGACCCAGCGGACCGTGCAAAACGACGACGGCACGATCGACTTCCACGCGACCGTCTCGGGCCTCAGCGAGATCTCTTGGTGGATCCTCGGCTACGGCGATCAGGCCGAGGCGCTCAAGCCGGCCAAGCTACGCCGAATCATCGCCGAGCGCGCCACCCGAATGGCCCGGATCTACGAGAAGCGATGAGTAATCTTGCGTGATTCGTGGAAATCCGGGTGGCTGGCGGCAAAGCGCAGCGAAGCCCCAGACGATCAGTTTCTGGGGCGCCGCTTCGCTTTGCTCCATCCACCCAGGACGTGTTTTGCCCCTCGTTTTCACACCTTCTCGCAGGGCTGCGTTACATGGCTTGTCGGCAGCCGGGAAAGATCGTACAACATGGTCTGCGGCCGGGTGCAACACCCCGGGGCCGTCTTCGGCGGAAAAACCGGTTGACCAACGACACGGAGGGATCCAAGTCATGCAGAAAAGTAAGAAACGCAAGAAGAAGCAGAACAAGTCGGCCACGGCCCGGCGGCGAAAACTGGTGGAAATGCTCGAGCAGGTCGATCGGGCCGAACAACTCGAAGAAGACGGCGAGGCCGCCGAGGCCTACGAACTGCTGCGAGATCTGAATCGGCAATATCCTCGCCGGCCGGAAGTTCTGCAAGCATTGGTCAACGTCTGCTTCACGCTCAACGATCTGCCCTCCTATCAGGCGGCCTGCGAGCAACTGGTTCCGCTTCAGCCGCACGATCCCGACCTGAGATTGGGTTTGGCCGGCTCGTGTATGGGCAACATGCGTCCGGCGCTTGCCTTGCGGCATTTTCAAGTTTTCCTCGAACGCTGGCCCAACGATGTCCGCGCCGACGATGTTCGCCAGACAGCCGATGAGTTGCAATATGCCCTGAACGACATCCTCGACGACCTTGGGCTTGCCGGCAAAGAGGGGTTCGCGATTGCCGTCTTGCACGAGCAGATTCTTGGCGCGATGAGTCGGGTGGATCTTGCCAAGGTGCAAACCCTGGCCGAGGAACTGTTGCAAATCAAACCGGACTTCCTCCCGGCGCTGAACAATTTGTCTGAGGCATGTTTTCGTCAGGATCACGTCGATCGGGCGATTGCCGCCTCGCGTCGCGTGCTGGAAATCGAGCCGGACAATTTCAACGCCCTGGGAAATCTGGCCCGCCATTTGCACCTCACCGGGCGGCAAGAGGAAGCTCGCCCGCTGCTCGACCGGCTGAAAGGGGTCGAGTCGGAATCCCTGGACATCTACGCGAAGAAAGCGGAAACCTTCAGTTATCTGGGTGACGATCAAGCCGTCCTTGATGCCCACCGACAGGCCAAGCGGCGCAAGGCAGAAAGCGATCCGCGCAACGAAGCATTCTTGTGTCATTTAGCCGCCGCGGCCACCATGCGATTGGGGAAGGAGAGGAATGCCCGCAAGCTGTGGAAGAAAGCATTGAAGCTTTCGCCCGGGCTGAACCTGGCGCAAGACAACTTGGACGATCTGGAGAATCCGCCCGAAGAGCGTCATGCTCCTTGGGCTTACGACATCTCCTATTGGCTGACCGATGATTTGGCCCACAAGGTGGCGTCATGCATGGAGCGGGCGGAAGAACACGAGAGCGAAGAGGCCTTTACCCGGGAAGCCCAACGGTTACTGCAAGAGCATCCCCAGCTTGCCGCCGCGTTGCCGATACTATTGGAGCGTGGTGATCCGATGGGTCGCCAGTTAGCTCTCCATTTGGCGACGGTGGCCGACTCGTTCGACATATTGCGGGAATTCGCCCTTAGCCAATACGGCCCGGATTCGCTTCGCCAACAGGCGGTCCAAACGCTCCGCCAGGCCGAAGTGTTGTCGGCCGAACCGGTGCGCATGTGGTTGAAGGGCGAGTGGCGCGATATATGCGTCCGCGGTTTCGAGGTTTCGGACGAACCGATCTACGAGCACCCGGCGGAGATCGAGCCCATCGCTTACGACGCCATAACGGCCTTGAAAGAGGGCGACGGAGAAGAGGCGGAGCACCTGTTGAAGAAAGCCCTCGAAGTGGCCCCCGATGCTCCCGACCTGCTGAACAACCTGGCCTCCGCTTATCGAGCCCAGGGACGGCAAGAGGAAGGTAAGCAGCTTATCCGGGAGATCCACGAGCGATTCCCCGACTACTTCTTCGGTCGCATCAACATGGCCCACCTCTATCTCCAGTCCGACGACATCGACCGGGCCAAGGAGATGACCGAACCGCTCTTGGACAGGCCACGCTACCATACGACCGAATTTGCCGGCTTATGTTACGTCCAGGCATTGATTCACGTGACCGAAGAGGACGCCGACGCGGCCAGCCACTGGACCAACATGCTCGAAGAGTTCGAGCCGGAACATCCGGCCCTGCCATACTTGCACACCATGATGTCCACCGGCAAGCTTGCATGGCTGGGACGTGGCCGAAAGAAATAATCCGATCTCCCCTCTCCCAAAGGGAGAGGGGACCAATAGGCACGGACGTTCATAAACCCATGAGATCCTCCAACCAAACCATGTTCTTCTCCATCGACGGCGGCGACGGGACCGGAAAATCGACCCAGGGTAAACTGTTCTGCGAGTGGTTGCGAGAATTGGGCCACGATGTGGTCACCTGTCGCGACCCGGGCAGTACGCCGCTGGGTGAAAAGATCCGCGGACTGCTGTTGGATCACCACGACCTGGAAATTCACCGCCGCAGCGAGATGCTGCTTTACATGGCGGCCCGGACCCAATTGGTCGAGCAGATCATCCGCCCGGCCTTGCAACAGGGGAAGACGGTCGTTTCGGACCGTTATCTACTGGCCAACGTAGTCTACCAGGGCCATGGCGGCGGGCTGGACGTCGAGACGCTTTGGCAGCTCGGCCAAATCGCCACCGACGGGCTGATGCCCGACTTGACCCTCGTGCTCGACGTGCCGGCCGACGTGTCCGCCGGACGATTGACCGGCCAACTCGACCGCATGGAACAACAGGGCGACGCCTTCCACGGGCGCGTTCGCGAAGGGTTCCTTGTCGAGGCCAAGCGGCGTCCCAACGAGATCGTCATCATCGACGCCGCCGGCCCCATCGACGAGGTCCAAGCCGCCATCCGCCAAGCCGCCAAACGGGCAATGGCTGCGGAAGGAAAAAGGGGACATTCTACTTTTTCAATAAAGTAGATCGCGGTAGGGACCGCTGTTGCCAGCGGCCCCCCGCGCAGATC
>CAYYOX010000375.1:0-952 GCA_964473065.1 uncultured Planctomycetaceae bacterium
ACGGCGATGAGGGACACAGCCGCCAACCTCGTCGCCGTGCCGGCGACGGCTAAACAATTTCTTCTTGTGTATCACACCTCGACCGCCTGCTCGGGCAGGGCGGCACATTGTTCGAAGATTTTTAGGCCGGAGGCCATGCCGATGCCAAATCGGGTGGCGCCGCGGCGATACATTTCGACCAGCGTGCCTAAGTCGCGGACGCCGCCGGAGGCCTTTACCTTTGCGTCGTCGCCGACGACCGACTTGATCAGGGCGACGTTATCGAGCGTGGCCCCGGTCGGCGCCCAGCCGGTTCCGGTCTTCACGAACGGGGCTCCGGCTCGAACGCAAATCTCGCTGCCGCGTTTGATTTCGTCGTCAGTGAGGTAATGGCACTCCAAGATCACTTTGACCAAGGTCCCGTCGGCCGCTTCGAGGACGCGGCGGATCTCCTGCTCGACGAAGTCGAACTTCCCGCTGCGAAGCATGCCGACGTTGGCCACCATATCCAACTCGGCCGAACCCATAGCGACCAACTGGCGAGTTTCGGCCACTTTGATCTCGGTCGTGTGTCCGCCGGACGGGAACCCGACGGCTGCGGCGGGGCCGACTTCGGGCGCGTCTTTCAACAGCGGGATAATGTATTCCAGGTAGGCGGGCAGGACGTAGGCGATGATGCAGTTATACTTCTTCGCCTCGCGGGCAAGCTCCTCGACGTCGGCCAAGGTGTGGTCCGTCTTGACCAGACTCAAGTCGGTCATTCGAGCAATATCGTGCAGCGTAAGTTTCATGGGCTGGACGCTCCTTAATGCGAACTATCACGCTCGTAATTGACCGGACTCGACGCGGATTGTCAAGGGGTCGGCGTGCGGAAACGGTTGCTGATGAGATAGACGGGCAGTCCCAGCAGCAGAATCCCCAGCGCGGCCAGGGCGATGTTCGGCTTGTAAGCCACGGCGCTTTGGATCAGGAA
>CAYYOX010000375.1:962-7050 GCA_964473065.1 uncultured Planctomycetaceae bacterium
CGACGCAGAAGAAGAGCGTCGGTAGCGGATAGCCGGTTACCCGATAGGGACGCTCGACATCCGGTTCCCGGGCTCGAAGCACGATCACTGCCAAACTGGTCGCCAGGTAGAACGAGTAGACGGCCGCGGCCGTGTAGAGGACCGCATTGACGAACGAGCCGAGCAGGAAGATCAGCACGATCGCCAGCAGGCCTTGCAGCAGCAATGCCCGGGCGGGTGTTCCCTTGCGGGGATGCCACTTACCCAACGGTCGAAAGGCGGCATGATCGGCGCCCATGGCGTAGGAGATTCGGGCGCCGGCGAAGATCAGGCCGTTGGTTGCACCCAAGGCTGAAACGCAAACCAGCGCGGCGATCAGGTTTCCGCCAATCCGGGGAAAGACGGCCGCCACCGCATCGGCCGCCACCGCTTCGGAGTTGGCAATGCCGTCCACCCCCAGAGCGTATAAGAACGCGCCGTTGACCAGCAGATACAGCATGGTCACGGCGACCGTTCCCAAGACCAGGGCCCTAACGATGTTCCGATTGGGATTCTTCACCTCGGCTGCCACGTAAGCCATTTCGTTCCACCCGCCGAACGTGAACAGCACGAGGATCAACGCCAGACTCAGCGGCGCGTCGCCAATCACTTGCACGGGCCGAGCGCTTGCCGGCGCCGAGAAGGCGATGGTCACTACGGCCAGGAGCCCCAGCACCTTGACGCAAGTCAGCACGTTCTGCGTCCACTTGCCCTCGCTCACGCCGAGCACATTGATCAGCGTCAGCACGGCCACGGCCACGGCGGCGTAGATCGACAGGCCAAGCGGAGTGGCCCAGGGATCCCAGACGGTCTTTATGTAGGTGGCGAAGATGAACGCCATGCCCGCGATATCGCCGGGCCGAACGATGGCCAATTGCATCCAGCCGAAGAGGAACCCGGCCGGGCGGCCGTAAGCACGGCCGAGGTAAACGTAATCGCCACCCTGCTGAGGAAAGGCCGTAGCCAGTTCGGCATAGCCGAGCGCCCCGCATAACGAGATCAATCCTCCAACGCCCCAAATCGCCAGGAATCCCCACCAGGTAGACGTTCCTTGGGCCACGATCGGGGCGACTTCATAAATCCCCGCGCCGATAATAATGCCCACGATCAGGCACGTGGAGTCGAACAGTGAAAGTTCGCGTCGCGGGACCTGTTGCAAGGGGTTTTCCTTTCCTATAAAGCCGCGACCGTTGGTCGCGCCGGATGCTTTGTTGCGTAATGCGTTCTCCACACCCGTGGGCGCGACCAGCGGTCGTGGCTTTACAATTGGGCGCGACCAACGGTCGCGGCTTTATAACCGGGCTAACTTATTGAGCACTTCGATGCCTCGTTCGATCACCGAATCGTCGGCGGCGTAGGAGATGCGAAAGTGTGTGTCGCGGCGGCTGAAGATGCTGCCGGGGATGATTAGCAAGTTGTGTTCAATGGCCCGGGCGACAAACTCCATGCCTGTGCCCCAAGGGAGTTTCGGAAAGGCATAGAACGCGCCGCCGGGGCAGACTAATTCGTAGTTTTCAGCCAACCCTTCGACCAACATGTCGCGTTTCTGGCGATAGGCGTCCACGTGGTGGCTCACGTCGACATCCATCGCCACGGCGCCGGCCCATTGCATCGGATGCGGAGCACAGACGAAACTGTACTGCTGCAATTTGATCATCGCGTGAATTATGGCCGACGGGCCGTGTGCGAATCCCAACCGCCAGCCAGGCATTCCGTGGCTCTTGCTGAACCCGTCGACGACCAGCGTTTGCGGATTGAACTCGGCCGGCGAGACGGCCGCGCCGTCGTAGCAGAACTCACGATAAATCTCGTCACTGATCAGCAGCACGTCACGCTCGGCAGCCAACTCGGCCAGTTGGCGAATCTCTTCCACCTCGGCCACCACGCCGGTCGGGTTGTTCGGGCTGTTGAACACGATCGCCTTGGTCCGCGGCGTGATCGCGTCGGCCACCCGATCAATGTCGATCCGAAAATCAGGATACGTGTCGATATGGACCGCCTTGCCGCCGGCCACGCCAGTCAGGGCGTCGTACATCACAAAGCACGGGTCGAAGACAATCACCTCTTCGCCTGGGTTCAATGCTACCAATAAGGCCAGCACCAACCCGCCGCTGGTCCCGCAGGTGACGAACACCTCGCGATCGTCGTGGCCGTATTGTTGGTCGATCCGCGCTTGAAGCTTATCGCGCAACACGGGTATCCCTTGCGAAAGGGCATAGCCGTTCTTGCCGCTGTTGATCGCGTCGACGGCCGCCTGACGCACCTGCTCGGGCACGTCGAAGTCGGGCTGTCCAATCGACAGGTCGATGGGGTCGGTCATCTTCGCCCCCAACTCGAACACCTTGCGAATGCCCGAGGCATCGAAGCACCGCGTACGCTCGCCAATCCAATGTTCTGACATATTTTCTCGTTTCAAGGTAAGCTAGATGGCTCGTAGCGCTAAATGACGAAATCCGAATGACGAAGTACGTTTCTTCCTTTCGTCATTCGTGCTTCGTCATTATCCTTCGCGTGGGTCTTCGTGCCTCGACCCACCCTACAAATCTACATATCTGGTCTACTGTACCTTCCACTCCATGATTCCGCCGGAGAAGTCGGGTTTGAGTTGGACTTCGACTCGCAAGGCGGTGGTTTCGATGGGGGTGAACGTTACTCGGTTGAACTTATCCAACTCCGTGCCGAACGGCGAGGCCCCTTCGACCGGTTTCCATTGGTCGCCGTTCTTGTAAAGCAGCCGCCACGATTGGGGCGTGCGGCAGTGAGCTTGTCTTCGCTCGTCGTCGAACCAGTAGAGTTCCACGGCCGAGACTTTCTGGCGCGACTCGAAGTCGTATTGCACCCATTCCTTCGCGCCGCGATGGTCCCACCAGGTGAAGCGTGGAATGCCGTGGTCGCACGAGTCGCTCGGTTCGATCTGGTCGTTGAGCGCCCCGACCGCATCCGACCCATGGCCGTGCGAAGCCGAGGGGACTGCCAACTCCATGAGTGTCAACGGGATCGACGGGCCCAGTGTGGCCGGGTCCAATGGCTGATAGAGCTTCCCATCCCAGCTTGAATCGTCAACGTTCGGCGTACGTGACTTGCCGTCCTGGCGGACCCAGACGATCATCCCGCCGGGGTCGCGATGGTCCCAGGCGTGGTAGGGCACGGCCGTCAGTTCTCGCCCATCGCGAGCGGTGCATTTGATCACGGTAGTCCCGCCGAGCAGGTCGTCGCGATGCTCGATCGAGAACTTCGGGTCGTGCGGCAGTATAATGTTGTTGACCTGGCCGTTGTCGACGCCCTCGAAGCAATAGACGATCGGCCCGCGCTGCAATGCCACGCGGCCTGCGTCGGCCTTGACCAATGGATGGGCCTCGATGCGCTCGACCGGCATCGGCAGGTTGAGTTCGATCACGTCGCCATCTTTCCATAGGCGACGGGCTCGGGCGTAGCCGTTGCGAACCTGAAGTTTCGCGTGTTGCTGCCCGTTGACCGCCAGCGTGGCCCCTTGGCACCAGCCGGGAATGCGCAACCATACGGGGAAACCGGCGGGCTCCTCCATCTTCATCACTAGCCGCACCTTGCCGTCCCACGGATAGCGGGTTTCTTGTTCGATGGTCACCTCGGCGCCTCCGGGCGTGGTGATCTTGCTCGTGCCGGCCACATACAGGTTGACATAGAGCCCGTTTTTGCCCTGGGCATAAACATAACCCGGCAAGGAGGGGACAAATCGCACGACGTTGCTGGGGCAACAGGCACACGGGAAGAACGGCTGGCGATGGTGTCCGCCGCCGCTGGCTAGCGGATTGACGTAGAAGAAGTGCTTCCCGTCGAGCCCAATGCCCGAGAGGATGCCGTTGTAGAGGGTCCGTTCCAAGACGTCGGCATACTCGGAATCGCCGTGCATCAGGTTCAGCCGATGGGACCACAGGGCCAGCCCGATGGCCGCACAAGTCTCGGCGTATGCCGAGGCGTTGGGCAACTCGTAGTCGTCCCCGAACGCTTCGCCGCCGTGTCGGGCGCCGACGCCGCCGGTGATGTACATCTTCCGCATAACTACGCTTTCCCAGAGCCGGCCCATGGCTTCGATGTATGCCTGGTCGCCCGTATAGCCGGCCACGTCGGCCACGCCCGCATAGAGATACATTGCCCGGACCGCGTGCCCAACGATCTCGCTCTGTTGGCGAACCGGCAGGTGGTCCTGGCAATACTCGCCGTAGAGCTCGCGCTTCGATTTGTCGCCGCGGATGTCGAGGAAGAACTGCGAGAGCTTCATGTAGCGCTGGTCGCCGGTGACCTGAAAGAGCTTGACCAGGGCCAGCTCGAGCTCTTCGTGGCCCGGCACGTCGTAGACCTTGTCGGGACCGAAGATGGCGTCGATTCGGTCGGCGAACTTGATTGCCACGTCCAACAGCGTCCGCTTGCCGGTCGCCCGGTAATGGGCCACGGCCCCTTCGATCAAATGTCCGGCACAGTAGAGTTCGTGCATCACGCGGCAGTCGGTCCACTTCTTCTCCGGCTCGACCAGCGTGTAGTAGCTGTTGAGATAGCCGTTATCGAGTTGGGCCGCGGCGATCTTCGCGATCACGTCGTCGACCATCTTCTCGAGTTCCGGGTCGGGGTGGTCGGCCAAGGAATAGGAGGCCCCTTCGAGCACCTTGTAGACATCGGAGTCGTTGAAGTAGATGCCCTCGAACTTCCCCTCGATCAGCCCGGCCGCCTTGGCGAAGTTACTGAACCGCCCGGTCTGCTCGCACCATTGGAAATTGTGCGGCAGCGACTTCTCGCGATTGATCTTGATCCGCGGCGCCCAGAACGCATCCTGAACCTTCACGTCGTTAAACGGCACGGCCGAGAGTTGGGGAGGCTTAGGCTCGTCGGCCGCAGCAGTCGCGGCCATGGTGACGGCAAGTACAAACGTCAAAGCCAAAATGGGTCGGTATTGCATCGTGGTGCTCCATGAGGGCGAAAGTGTCGTCACTTAGGCATCAATCCTGCCATTGTACCCTATTCACACGTGATGCCAATACACCCTCGGAACAGTAGGTCAGGGCTCGCCCTGACGGAACCCGGAAATTCGCCTCCTACAAGCGGATCGATAGATAACGGCGCAAGTATTCGTCAGGCCGAGGCCTGACCTACTCTTCGTCTTCTTCGGCTTGCTGGCCCTTGAGCCATTCGGCGGGCGTGAGAATGCCGTCGCCGTTGAGATCGTAGCGGCGGAACTCCGCTACCTTGCTATCGGTCCAATGGTCGGCAAACTCGGCCATCGAGATCTGGCCGTCGACATTGTCGTCCTGCGGGACGAACCAGTCGGGAAGATCGTCGGGCAAGCGTTCGATGGGCGTGAGGAATCGGCCGGAGGGGCGACCTGAAGAACGGCTACGGGAAATGCGTTTGCGCGAACTGGTCCTAGCATCGCGCCCAGTCTGCTTCGAGCGACGCTCGCTGTACTTGGCCAACCCGACCTTTAGTTCGTCCAGCGAAATGATGCCGTCGCCGTTCGTATCGGCCGACTTCGAGTAGCTGCGCATCGACTTGTATTCGTCCGGCTCGAGTTGCCCGTTCTTGTTTTTGTCGTGTTGGCGCATCAAACTTGTCGCATAACGGGTAATACGGTCGTCCTGTTGGGGGTCGCTTGACTTGGGCGGCGACGCCGAAGCTGTCGAATCGCTCGATCGCCCGGAGGCCCGTTTTGTACCGACTCTTGCGCCGGTTGAGCCGCCGAATCCGGCCGTGGAAGACGCTTCCTTCTGGACCCCGAATCCAGAGACCGATGGCTTCTTCGGAGTCGGTCGTTTGGGAGTATCTGTTTCAGTAGGTTTCGAATCCTCCGAGGATCGGTCGGCTTCCGGCTTGGAGCCACTCGGTTTACGTCCACCAGAAAAACGTGTCTTGACGGCTTCACGAAGCGAGTCGATTTTCAGGGGGAATTTCGGTTCCATATCCAAGCGTTTGACCATCTTTTCGACCATGCTCTTGCGGCGACCCTCGAGCTCGTCCTCTTCGATCAGGCCGTTCTTGTTGGTCGGCCCCTTCAACTTCGCGATTATCGTCTTGAATCGGTGGTACAGAACCTTGTTAGAGG
>CAYYOX010000376.1:0-7038 GCA_964473065.1 uncultured Planctomycetaceae bacterium
GCGAATTCGCTAATCACCCACCGCCATAAAGGCCAAAGTAAGTGCCATTGGGCGTAAGCCCTGGGGATAAGGGCCCGAAAGACCGTGAGCCCCAAGGGGGCGACAGAGACTTGCCGTCGAAGTTCTGTCGCCCCCTTGGGGCTGGGTTTCCGAAAGCTTCTCCGGGTCCCAGGGCTTACGCCCTGGGCTATTGACCGTCGCCGCGTTGCGGCTTGGGACAGATCTGAAATAGCGGCAGACCAAACTGCCAGAAGATATTAAAGAGGGACAGGCTACTTTGTTTGGTTCGTGGTAACACAATCCACCGACCGATGCCCTTGCTCTTCTAGCCATGGTTGCACCAGAACATCATTCGACGCTCCAGTAAAGTAGCCTGCCCCCCTTTATTCACTTATTCACGCGTGGCCGCGGTGGCTAAACGGACTTTCTCCGAATCACGAAATGCCGTTTAGAAGGCCCTTCGGCCGCCCCTTGTGGCAACCCGACCGCCAGTCTGCTACAATGGATCGCGGTAAGTTGAATCTGCCCTCACCCCCGGCCCCTCTCCCAAAGGGAGAGGGGAGATTGAATTGGTTCCCTCTCCCAAAGGGAGAGGGGGGTTATTAAGGAGTTGACCATGCGATACTTTGTACCTTTGTTGTTGGTTGTCGGATTGGCTTTGCCGCTATTGGCGGCGGAAGATGGCTCTGGGAACTCGAAATCTGGGAACTCGAAAACTGTGCGGCTGTTCGACGGGAAGTCGTTCGAGGGTTGGGAAGGGAATCTCAAGGCGTTTCGGATCGAGGACGGGGCCGTCGTTGGCGGGTCGCTCGATAAGCCCGTGCCGCGGAACGACTATCTTTGTACGAAGAAGACGTACGACGACTTCGAGTTGCGGCTGAAGTTCAAGATCCTTGGCCAAGACACCAACGCGGGCATCCAAATCCGTAGCGAGCGCGTGCCCGGCAGCAACGAGATGATCGGCTATCAGGCCGACCTGGGGCAGATCTATTGGGGTTGCCTCTACGACGAGCGACGCCACAAGTTGTTGACCGGCCCGAAGCGCGAGGATCAGGCCAAGTTCATCAAGCCGGGGCAGTGGAACCAATACGTGATCCGTTGCCAAGGCCGGCGCGTGCAGCTTTGGATCAACGGGAAACAGACGGTCGACTACACCGAACCCGACGAAAGCATCCCGCAGGTCGGTGTGATCGGTTTGCAGATCCACATCGGCCCGCCCGCCGAGGCGTGGTACAAGGACATCACGCTGAAGCCGTTGCCGTAACGAGAGGCAGTGTTTTTTTTACGGCGGTGGTAGACGTCCGAGGCACTTGATGCGAGAATAGGCCCCATCATGTTGCTGCGACTCCTATTGCTGTTCACGGCCGTTCCCCTGATCGAGCTGACGCTGCTGTTGCAGTTGGCCGATTGGACGAGCTGGCAGTTTTCGCTTGGCTTGGTATTCGGCACGGGGATCGTCGGCGCCACGCTAGCCCGATATCAGGGCCTTCGCTGCATGAACGGCGTGCAAGAAGAACTGGCCGCCGGCCGGCTGCCGGGCGACCGGATGATCGACGGCCTGATGATCCTCGTGGCCGGGGCCCTGCTGGTCACGCCGGGGATGCTCACCGACCTGGTGGGATTCGCCCTGCTCACTCCCATCTTCCGAAGCTGGATGAGGCGATATCTGAAGCACCGTTTCGAAGCCCGCATTCGAGCCGTTGCCGCGCAACATGCCGCTACGTCCCCACGCGATCAGGTCATCGACGTGCGCGTGATCGAGGCCGCCTCGAAGGATGCCGAAGAGGAAGAGGACTGAATAGTCCGAGGACTTGCGGCCGCGGTCGACATCGCATATCGTATTAGCATCACGCACCTGTTGAGCCAGAGGACATGACGATGGAAAGCCTAATTCTTCTCGCTGCCGTGTTGTTGGCCGCGCCGGCGAAAACCGACGCGCCAGTCGTATTGGAAAACGATCACCTGCGGGTCGAGTTCTCCGCCAAGGACGGTTCGATCGTTCGGCTGAGGAACAAAGGTCGCGACCTGGAATTGATTTCCGTGGCCGAACCGGATCAACAACCGTGGGCCATGTTGTTGGACCCCTTCGATCGAGTCACCGACTTCACGAGCTTCGAGATCACGCACAAGCGACCGCAACAGGTCGATCTGCAGTGGCAAACACCCTATGATATTACGGTCCGAGCCGAAGCCCGCTTGGCGTCCGACTCCGATCGGCTCGAACTACGCTGCTCGGCCGAGAACTCGGGCCAGCGGACGATCATCGCGTTGCAATACCCGGCCATTCGCGGCATCGGCACGCTCTCGGGCGACGGTGACGCCGATCGACTTCTGCATTCGACCATGATGGGGGCCGTCTTCCGCGACCCGTTCCACCTGTTTCGCGGCGACGACCCGCTGCCGCACGCCCGAGGGCTGGTCGTCTCGCGATATCCCAACGGGTTCCACGGCTCGACCCTGCAGATGATGGCCTATTACACGCAAGATCGCGGCGGGTTTTACGTCGCGGCTTTGGACAGTCGTTGTGCGGACAAGGACCTGAACTTCTACAAGCTGCCGGGTAACAAGAGCCTCACGTGCGAGTTGACGCATCTTCAATGGGACGCCCGGCCGGGCAAGAGCCTCGTGGTCGATTATCCCGTGGTGATTGCCCCCTTGGCCGAAGGCACGTGGTACGAAGCGGCCCGACGCTACCGAACGTGGGCCGTGAAACAGCCGTGGTGCGGGCGGGGAACGCTCCGCGAGCGGGTGGCTCGGGGTGATGCGAGCCGCTGGTTGTTGGAAGAGATCGCTGCGGTCGGCATGTGGTGGCCCTTTCGAAACGATATTCGCGACGCGATCGTCCGCACCAGGGAACTCTTCGGCGCGCCCCTGTTGCATTTAGAACTGTGGTGGAGCCATGAGCCGTCGCGAAAGGAAGCCCAAGCCGCCGGCGATCGTTTCGGGCCGTTCTACTTTCCACATCTGGCCTTGAAGACCCGCAAGACGTTCACCGAACGAGCCGCCGATCAGGTCTTCCCGCTGCTAACCCAGATCACGCCCGACTGGGTTGCCATGTGCGCGGCGCAGCCCGGTTGGCGCAAGGTATTCTTGGAATCGGCCGAGGACATGACCGGCGAGGGTCCCTTGCGGCACCATCAGATTTGGGTCGACGAGAACCGCACCGGCTGCAACGCCGACGCGCTCTACTACGACATCGGTCCGTGTGCCGGCGTGCCCACGCATTGCTATGCCGCGGATCACGACCACCCGCCCGGCGCCGGTCGGGATGTGACGCAAGCCCACGTCTCGCTGTTTAGCGAAAGTAACCAACGAGCGTCTGCGGCCAAGGGGCAGTATGTGCCGGTGGGGACCGAGTGCATCAGCGAGCCGTTTGTCGGGTGCATGGACATGTACTATCCCCGCAACGCGGCCTTCAGCCTCGACATGGAGACGTTCCCCTATGTCCGCACGCTCACGTGGTTGCCGGACGGGCAGATGGAAATCGTACCGCTTTGGCCGTTCGTCTATCACGAGCACGGGCCGCTGGCCATGCAGGGGATCTATCCCGTCTCGCCTTGGAGCACGCCGGCGGGCGAAGACTATCTCACCTGGGCCGAGGCGCGAGCATACTTCTGGGGCGGCCTGATGACGGTCGTCCCCGTGCCGGCGGACGCAACGATCTCGCCCGAGCGAACGGCCTTTCTTCGCAGCCTCGTGGCGGCTCGAACCGGCTTTGCCCGCGACTTCTTGGCCTATGGCCGAATGCAGCAGCCGCCGGAAATCCAATGCTCGACCATCGACATCGACCACGGGCTGGCCGAGGACGGTTGGGTTCGCAAGGTTCGCTTCTCCGGCGAGAAGCCGTCGCTGAAGAGGTTATTGGAACTGCCCGACATGCCGGCCGACGAAAAGGATGATTCCGGAGAACTCTCGGTCGAAAAATGGATCGAAGGCATGTTGGCCATCCCGGCCGCCGTGGCGAAGAATCGCACGTTCACGGTGCCTGTAGTCCTGTGTCAGGCCTATACGCTGGACGATCGGTTGGGGCTGCTGTTGGTCAACTTGCGGGCCGAAGGGAACGAATCGATCGAAGTCTCGGTCGATCCGGTCTCCCATGGCCTGCCCAAGGGGACCTACCGACTCCAACGCACAACGGCCGAGCAAGAGCAAAGCCTCGGCACGTTCGAGTCGCGCGGGACGATCCGACTGGAGCTTGCGCCCAGGGAAGTCGTCTTGCTCACGGCTGACAGCGCTGAAGCAACTCGCTGAATCGGGCCTTCATCTCGGGTCCGCCGCAGTCGGGGTGCAGGAGTTGTATGAGGCGAATGATCTTGGCCGCCTGCTCGGGGTTGCCCAGCCGATAGTGGGCCAGGGCGATCGAGTACTTCGCCTCGAACCATCGGGCACTGCCAGCGGGAAACTTCTTCTGCAGTTGGCGGAACTTGTGTTGGGCCTTCTCCAGCGAACGACGCTTGTCGCTGGCCAGCAGCGATCGGGCCAAGGCCTCCTCGGCCGCGATTTCCGTTTCCGCTTTGAGCCGCCCAAGCCGACGCCGCTGGGACGGATCGAGCCGGTTGGCATGAGATTGCAAAAGCTCGACGGCCCGTTGTTGAAGTTGAGCCAGTTCGACGCGGATCTCGGGCTTCGCCTCGGCCGCCATCCGCTGGAGTCCGGCCAACAACTCGAGCAATTCGCCGGGCGACTGGGAAGAAAGTGCCGCGAGCACCTCGCCCGCCTGTGCGTGTTCTCCTTGCCCGGCCAAGGAGAAGACCAGCAGCGCGTTGGCTGACGCTTTCCACGCCGCCGGTGCATCGTCGGCGCCTTGCAGAGCCGCCCGCAGAACGTTCTCCGCCCGGGCAAAGCCGTCCGGCGTGTGGTAAAGCCTCAGTCGACCGGCCGCCAAGGCTGCCGTGCGGTGCGTTTCATTCCACGTCGCGGGCAGTCGCTGCTGGGGACCGACGATCAGCGATTCGAGCCACGCGGCCGCGGCATCCGCCTCGGCAGCCATCGCCTCGGGCGAATCCCCGGCCGCCTTTCGCTGCTTCAACCACGCCTCCCAACACGCGGCCGCCGCCTCGACTACGCTGGCATATTTCGGGTCGTCCGGCGAGATGGCCCGATAGGCTTCGATCGCCTCGGCAAACTTACCTCGATGCCGACGCAGTCCGCCCAATTGATGAAGCACGCGTTGGGCGGTCGGTGCGTCGGGCCACTTGCTCAAGTGCTCTTGAAGCAGACGCTCGTAATCCTCCAACGTCTCTTCCGGCTGCTGCTTGGCGATCTGGCCCGCATGGTGCAAAGCCAGCAGATGGGCCTCGGCCGCCTTGGCGTGATCGGGCCGTGTGGTGGCGATGCGGTGGTATCGTTGCATGGCCGACTGATGCCGGTTGCGTCGATGTTCGATCGTGGCCGCGATGTACGCCAGCTCGAACGCCCGATCGGCGTCCTCTTGTTCGACCGCCTTGGCGGCCGCGTCATAGGCGGCAATCGCCTCATCGAGCTGCCCGCTGCGAAAGGAACTCTCGGCCACGCGAACGAGCACGTCCAGGTCGCCGCCCGTACTGATGCCGCGAAGGTAAGTGGAAAGCAGCATCCCCGCACGCCGCGTCCAGTAGGGGCCGTGGTCGCGCTCGATCGTTTCGACCATGGCGGTCGCTTGGGATTGCCATCGGGCGGACTCCGCTTCGTCTTCGGCGGCCGCGCGAACGTACGCTTCGAGGTGTGCGTAGTCCAACTCGGGCGACGTTCGGACGTCAAGTTGCCGCCCCTGCGAAACGATGGCCAACGCTGCGGCCAGTTGCCGCTGGGCCAGGGCCAAGTGGATCTGCTGCGCCCGCAGTCGCAAAACGACCTGAGGCGAATTGTCTTGGCCAAGGAATCCGTCCAGCAGACTTCGCGCCGTGCGGTAGTCGGCCAGCAGTCGATAGCAGGTCACCAGATCGATCCGGCTATTCAACGCCACCGGGTCCGCCCGGTCGAGCTTCGCCAGCGGGGTCAACAGTTCAACGGCCTGGCTAAGCGAGTTGGCCCGATCGGGGCTGTCGGCCTCGTAACAGGCGGCCTGATTTCGCAACGCCCTGGCCTGTTGGTACTGGATGTTCTTCTTGAGCGTCGCCAATTGCACGGGCGTAAGCTGCTCGTCCGCCGCACGGTCGGCAAGGTTTGCCTCGCGCAGGCGTCGGTCGACGTCCTCGGCCAAGGCATCGAGCCCACGGACGGCCAGGCGCAAATTCGTGCGGGCCTGTTCGAGGTTTTGTCGGTTTTCTTGTTGTGCCAACTCGCCGCGCGCCAAATGAGTCAGGGCCCCTTGAAAGCCGACCAGCGGCAGCCGTGGGTTGTGGGGAAACTGCCGGGTGAAATCGTCGGTTACCTCGAACGCCCGTTGCCAAAACGGCTCGCGGGCTTCTCTCGGCGAGCTGACGGCCCGCTCCGCCAAACAACGCGAGAGTTCGATGACCAAGTTGGCCCGTTGTAGTTGGGGCAGATCGGTCTGTTCGAGCCGCTGTTGGCAATAGGTTTCCGCCAACTGAAACAACCCCCGCTGGCGCAGGCCGGTGAGGAATTGCCCGTCGCGCGAAGTTTCCCCGGCCAGGGTCGGGGTGCCCAGCAGGACCAGGAGTGCGAAGGTTAATTGCCTTGTCATGGATGACTGGTTGTGCTTTGCAAAGCCGCAAGCGGCTGGGTTACGTTCTGATGGAGGCGGCGAATTGGACGCGTGCTAGCCCGATCTGGCGGCAGAGGTCGTAGACGTCGATCACGTGTTCCATGGGCACGCTGGGCTCGATGTCGAGGATCACGGGCAGGTCGATTTTCACTTGGGCAACCGCCTGCAAGACGGCTCGGACTTCGGCCAATTGGGCGTAGTCGGTCTCGTTGATCTGCCACGCGGCTCGGCCGTCGCGCCAGAGAACCTTCACCACAATCTGTTCCAGGTCGAGCACTTCCGGATCGAGCTGGGCCTCGCTATCGACCGCCCCGGGCAATAGCAGCCGGGTCGGCAGGATGGCCTCGGGCAACTGGAAGCTGGCCGTGCAGACGAAGAAAATCAGCAGCAGG
>CAYYOX010000377.1:0-4532 GCA_964473065.1 uncultured Planctomycetaceae bacterium
CCTGGTGGATTTTCCAGTTCGGTGCGGTCCGATTGACGTGGGCCCCCTCGGCCCGGCTCTTGCCGACATAAAGCTCGGCGGGCGCCAGATCGGCTTGGGCCAATTCGGCAGCGCGGAGGATCCTTTGCTCGACGATGGCCATGTACTCGGGCGAGATGGCCCCCCATTGGCGGAAGAATCGCAAGGTGGGCATGCTGTGCGAGTGGGTGGTGCAGATCCGCACATGGGCCGCCGGGATACCCAGCCGCTGCCCAATCTTCTCCTGCACGCGCCGGGCCATCGATCGCCCGACGGCCGTGATGTCCAGGGAAACGAGGACCGCCGACACATCGCCCGCCCTAAGGACGAGCACCCGGGCAGCGGTCGGCTGCCGGATTCCGGTGATCAGACGCCCTTGGCCGGGCAGACGGTGAAACCCGGACAGTTCGATCCCCAACGGAGGCGTAGTATCCACAACACCTTGGCCGGCGAAGAGTCGGGTGATCTGGCGGCCACATCCCTGCCGGGCCGAAAGGGCCATGCCCATGCCCGCCAGCGTACCCTGGCAGACGAATCGACGTCGAGTCACTCGCTTCGTAATCATCGGCGAAACCTCCACAAAAACACCTACTGTCAGCACGACCGGCACCGTCCAACCCGACCGGTACTGTCCAACCCGACCGTTGAGCCGACCACCTTCCACCCATCTTGCCCGCCGGCGCAAGAGATGTCAAGTTTCCGGCGAAAGGAGGCAGGAGATCTGCAAAGTCAGGCAATCGCCAGAAAAGGGTGGCTGGGGCAAAGCGCAGCGGTGCCCCAGGACCCATATTTCTGGGGCTTCGCTGCGCTTTGCCACCAGCCACCCTTCTATCAATCTCTCCTCATAGCTGGCTTTGCAGATCTCCGGCGAAGGAGCGGCTGGACCTTTGGGCCGTTGGCGTTGGCCGGTTCGCCTGACGACTGTAGCTTTCGTAGGGACGATGTGGTACAACCGAGATCGATTGGGTATTAAAAAGGGGTTTCTGGGGAAGCGATAGTCAATGTTTCGATTGTACCGAACCGATCCAAGATAAGAAGAACTGTTATCGTCCCCCGCTGGTTGTTCGCTTTGTGTAGGCGGGATACAATACTGGGAAGGTCTGGGCGCGGCGCCACGTGAGCCCAACCTTGATACGCTTGTCGTCCGGGTCGACAGCCGCCAGTTCCACCTTGAACCCGGGGGTAGATTTGTCGAACATGCCGAAAATCTTGCTGGTTTGCGACTCCCGAGAAAGCATCGAGCAGTTACTGGCCGAGGCGGGCCAGACCATCGACGCCAACGGGCATGAGTTCGTGGTTGCCGAAAAGCCGGGCGAAGCGCTCAATCTGCTCAGCACGGGTGAATTCTCCGGCGTCTACGTGGCCTCGAAGTACTTCGACGATGCCTTCCAAATCGGCCGACTGCTGCAAAACGAACAGATCCTCCAAGGAATGCCCGACGGCGTTGTCCTGCTCAATGGCGACAACACGATCCTCTGGGGTAACGGGCAGTTGGGCAAATGTAGTGGTCGGTAAACGGTCGTCGGCGAGACTTTCTATGCCGCGCTGGGGAGCCCCGAGATCCTCGGTCCAGACTCTTGCCCGTTCCACACTGCCTTGGCCACCGGGCAGGGAACCAGCTCTACGTTGCGCGGCAGTGACCACTGCTTCTATCACGTCCACGCCGTTCCGGTCCGCGAGGTGGACAGCCCGCCGAAGCACCTGATCGTTTCGATCCGCGACGTCACGCTGGAGATGCAGCAGCAACAGAAGCTGGCCGCGATTCATCAGGCCGGCATGGAGTTGGCCGATCTGACGCCCGACGAGTTGCTGCAGATGGAAGTCAACGATCGGATCGAGTTGCTCAAGTCGAACATCCTGCACTATACGAAGGACCTCTTGAATTTCCACATGGTGGAGGTCCGGCTGCTGGATCAAGAGACGGGCCGCTTGGAGCCGCTGTTGTCGTTGGGTATGGAACCGGAGGCTGCCAAGCGTGTGCTCTATGCCCAGCCGCAACGAAACGGCGTCACCGGGTTCGTCGCCGCCACCGGCAAGAGCTACCTGTGCGAAGACACGACTGAAGATCCGCTCTATCTGGAAGGCGCCCGCGGGGCCAAGAGTTCGTTGACGGTCCCCTTGGTGCTGCACGAGGAGGTGATCGGAACGTTCAACGTCGAGAGCCCGGAGCCGAGGGCCTTCAGCGAAAGTGACTTGCAGTTCCTGGAGCTTTTCGGCCGCGACGTAGCCGTGGCGCTGAACACGCTGGAGTTGTTGGTGGCCGAGAAGGCCAGCACGGCCGCCGAAAGCTGTGTGGCCATCCATGCGGCCGTCGCCCTGCCCGTCGACGAAATCCTCAACGACGCGGTCAACATCATGGAGCGCTACATCGGGCACGAACCGCAAGTCATCCAGCGGCTGCAACGGGTCCTGCGGAACGCGCGTGATATCAAGCAGGTGATTCAATCGGTGGGTCAGAAGATGGCGCCGGCGCAAGCCCATCCCCAAACGCAACAGATCGACGATCGACCCGCCTTGCGGAACCGCCGGATTCTGGTCGTCGACGCCGACGAAAACGTCCGCGGCGCCGCCCATGGCTTGCTGGAACGCTACGGGTGCGTGATCGAAACGGCCCACGACGGGGCCGAGGCCAGCTACATGGTCCGAGGCATCACCGACACGGCTTACGATGTGATCATCTCCGATATCCGACTGCCCGACATGACCGGCTACGACTTCATGGTCAAACTGAAGGAGATCATGGATGTCCCCCCGCCGCTGGTGTTGATGACCGGCTTCGGCTACGATCCGGGCCACTCGATCGTCAAGGCGCGTCAGGCCGGATTGCGTGCCGTGCTGTACAAGCCGTTCCGCCTGGACCAACTCGTCGGCACGATCGAACAGGTCATCGAATCACCCGGTCCCGTCGAGCAACTGGACGGGTGACGATCCGAGTAGGCCGCCCTTGGATGGCGCCATGCAAAGCCGCAAGCGGCAACTCCCTAGCCCCTAACCCCTACCATGTCCTTCGCCCTGCTGATTCTCGCTCTGCTGGGACATGCGTTTCTTTGGGTGGCGTTGGTCAATCGGCTCCACTCGGTGGCCATGCCGCGCTGGGCTACCAGCATGTTGACGCTGCTTTGCCTGCTGGGCTTGTTGCTCATACCGACCGGCTATACCTTGTGGGCCGTCAAGACGGGCTGGCCGGCCGACGGGCAGTTTCCCTGGCCGATGCGATATTCTCCGCCCATGTTGTATCTAGTAATCTGCTGGCTCGGGGCGATCGTTGCCGCGGTTTGGTGGCCATGGCAAAGCATCGCACACCGCCGCTCGGCCGTTCTGCGATTGGATCGGACCCGTTCGCTGGAACTTGGCGCCGCCGGGCCGGCTTCCGAGGAACAAGCTCACCACTTTCTGGTCCGATTGCCCGGCAATGAGATCCTGCGGCTGGATGTCAATGATCGGATCATCGATGTGCCTCGATTGCCGGCCGAGCAAGATCGGCTGTCGATCGTGCATTTCTCTGACCTGCATTTCACCGGCCGGGTTGCCAAGGGCTATTTTCAGGAAGTCGTACGCCGAGCCAACGAGATGCAGCCCGACCTGATCGCCCTGACCGGGGATCTGGTTGATCGGACCGACCTGATCGATTGGATTCCCGACACGCTGGGCCGGCTCCAAGCCCGATGTGGCGTTTACTTCATACTGGGAAACCACGACGTGCGGGTCGACGTCGATCGACTTCGCAGCGTGCTGCGCGATCAGGGGCTGGTCGACCTGGGCGGGCGATGGATTGAGGTCGAGGTCCGTGGCCGCCCGGTCGTGTTGGCCGGCAATGAACTGCCCTGGCTGGCCCCGGCGGCCGACATGACCCGATGTCCGAAGCGCGACGCCGACGGCGGACCGTTGCGAATTGTCCTCTCGCACAGCCCCGACCAACTCGATTGGGCTCGGGCCCAGGACGCCGACCTACTATTAGCCGGCCACACACACGGCGGACAAATCCGCCTCCCGCTAATCGGCCCGATCCTAGCGCCGAGCCGAGCGGGCGTAAAGTACGCCTCGGGCGTATTCTACGCCCCACCCACAATCATGCACGTCACCCGCGGCGTCTCCGGCGAGCTCCCCATCCGACTAAACTGCCCCCCAGAGATGGCCCATCTAATCCTGCGCTCTCAAAAAAGGGGACATTCTACTTTTTCGGAAAAGTAGAATGTCCCCTTTTTCGCGACCAGACACATTTTCCGAGGAACGGCGGGATGAGTCCAATGAAACATAGGTGTCGGTTCTTATTACCGGTCCTTCTCATGCTGACGGCCAGCGCAGTCGAGGCTATCGCAGCCGGCGACGAGGGCCCGAAACGGCTGCACAAGATCGAGACACTACCGCACGGGGCCGTGCGTAGCGGCAACACGGCGCTGCTTATCGACAAGGACCAGCGAGGCATCACGGCCTTGCTTAACCTGTCGAGCAACACCAACTGGCTCCAGCAATCCAGTCCGTTGTTGGAGGTTCGATCTGCCGCGAAACTCGAA
>CAYYOX010000377.1:4542-7037 GCA_964473065.1 uncultured Planctomycetaceae bacterium
GCCACTCGACGTCGACGCTGTGCAATTGCGGCTACGGATCGCGAACAGGTCGGCCGAGCCGGCGCGGGTCGCGGTGACATTCCCGATGCTAAAGGGTCTTAGTCCCGGCGGAGACGCGAAGCAGTTGGGCTACTGCTTCCCTCGGTCCGGCGCGGCGATCGGCACAACACCAGTCAAGCTATCCGCCGCCTACGGCGGTCGGTTCCCGCTGCAATTCCTGGACGTGTACCACCCGGCGGCCGGCGGCATCTGCGTGATGACGCAGGACACCGGCAATCAGCAGAAGACGTTCCACTTGACGAAGCGGGACACGATTGACCTGAGCGTGGAATACCCGGCCAGGACGCTCGAACCGGGGCAAATCTGGGAACTGCCGCCGGCCGTCATTATTGCCCACGGAGGCGATTGGCACGAGGGGCTTGCCGCCTATCGGGAGTGGCTGAAGACGTGGCGTCAGCCCAAGACACCCCGCAAGCGGTGGTTCCTCGAAGCGTTCAACCTGCGGCAGCATTTCCTGCATTTCAACCTCGGGACGCCGGGCGCTTTTGACGAGGAAACCAAGCAGTATCATCTGGCAGACTTGCTTCAGCAAGACAACAGGGCCTTCGGCGGCGTGGACTACGTGCATCTGTTCGACTGGAGCAGCCATCCGAAGCGCGGCCGCGTGGGCGACTACGAGCCCTGGGACTTTCTCGGCGGCCGCGAGCCGTTTCGCCATCAGGTCGGCCAGATGCAGGCCGGCGGAGCGCACGTCGGACTGTATTTGGAAGGCTATCTGTTGAGCCCGGAATCGAAAGTTGCCCAAGCCAACGGCAAGGCATGGCAGATGCTCGACGCCCAGGGCAAGCCCTACGCACGCATGGGCCACTACGTTTATCCCTGTCCGCACGATAAGCGATGGCGGCAGTACCTCACCAAGGCCTGCGTTCGCGCGATCGACCAGACCGGCGCCGACGGCATCTACATCGACGAGTTCGGCTTCGGCTGGCAATATCCGTGTCACCGGGCGGACCACGACCACGGCGTTCCCAGTTCGCAGATTGCCGGCGAGGCGAGGCTCCTTGCGGAGCTTCGCGCGGCACTGCCGGCCCGCGTAGTGCTGTACGTGGAGGAAACCCCCAACGACTACACGACTCAGTTTCTCGACGGCAGCTTCACCTACGCGATCTCGCAAAGTCGCAATGACCTGAATCCGCCGCGAATCAACCTGACGCGGTTCGCCCTGCCGGACGTAAAGCTTTTTGAGATCATCCGTTGCGACGTGCCGCTGGGTGATGATCTGGAGGCGGTGCGGCACGTCTTCTTCAACGGCGAGGGGATCTGGCTGGAAGGCCCGCTTTCAAAGCCGCAGTGGTTTCCGTCGAAGGTTCGCGCGCTGATTGCGCGGTGCCACAAGATTCTGCGCAGCCACCGCGAGGCGTTTTGCAGTCTCGATCCGGTCCCCTTGACGCCGACGCTGAAATCGTCGGTGTGGGCCAACAAGTTTCCTGCCAAGGAAGAGACTGTCTGGACCCTTTTCAACGTGGCGAGCCAACCGGCCGCCGGAGAACTGCTCCAAGTCGCCCACTTCCCGGGCGCCGAGTACTTCGACGTGTGGAACGAGCGACGACTGGTTCCGCGAATCGACGGCCGACGGGCGTACCTCTCACTTTCCATCGGGCCGCGCGATGTGGGCTGCATCGTGCAGCGACTGCCACTGGCTGTGCAGTGACCTGTCTCAATAAAGTAGCCTGATCCCTTTTTACACGCCGTCCCCAACAGCAGCAGTTGACAAGCAAGTCGAGGATTCGCTATCATGCGCCCGGGCTTTGAGAGCCAGTAGCCGCATTTCCACTCTGGTGTGTCTATGTCCGGGCGAACGTGCACGAAATGGTTTGGCATCTTCCTCTTCATCGGAGGCTCCCTGAATTTCTTAATCCACTGGCATGTTGGAGTGGCTATTGGAGGTGATGCCGTCGGTGTTGAAGTCAGAAACGGACGATACTATCTCGCCTACCACGGCGATCTGACCGAAGTGTCGGAGGCTGTGTACAGGTACAGCGAGCTCCATTCGTACAGCATATGGATTACTCACCCTCTTGCGGCATTAGGTATGTTCCTGGCCTGGAAATCTGGCGCGTTTGACGATTCGGAAACTTCCCTGGTGGACAAAGCGCGCGCGAAGCGATACGCAATGTTCGGTGCTGCTATCGGTACGATCGGCGGAACGATCATCGCGGTGTTACTCCCGCTCGAGAAATCTGGAATCTGGCTTACTCTGGAGTTCGTCCTGTCGTGTTCCCTTCTTGGCTTCATCACCGTAGCCGGGCTCGCGGGTACTACGCCGGACTGCGAGGACCACTCTCAAGGCGAGGGAGGAAACGAATAGCACGGACAGTTCTCCGCGGAGGACGTTGCCCTTGCGATAAACGGTCTCGAAAAAGGGGTCATCTCGAAAAAGCCTTGTGTCCTATTCGCGTTGCACTACCGGAAAGGTCAGCCACTGCCACAGAGAC
>CAYYOX010000378.1:0-7012 GCA_964473065.1 uncultured Planctomycetaceae bacterium
GTTGCCCGCTCCGTTATCCGTCAAAGAGAGATGTAAAACCCAATCCACCAAAACCTGCACTTGACTGGTCCAATCATATCAGCGGTCGGGCTTGCCCGACGTTTTTTTGAAGCAGTAGGCAGTAGGCAGAAGGTCGTCGTGCCGACGACCGCTAAACAAGCACGGGAACGACGCTAAACAAGTATGTAGGGTGGGTCGAGGAACGAAGACCCACGCGTTAAGAGTTCGACATGAAATACGTTTGCGTGGGTCTTCGTTCCTCGACCCACCCTACAAGAGGTAATAATGACGGTCGATAAGTCTTCGCAGCGGGTGCGTCGGATGTTCGGTGAGATTGCCGGGCGGTACGACTTCTTGAATCATCTCTTGTCGATGGGGATCGATCGGTCCTGGCGACGGAAGACGGTGAAGCTCGTGCCGCCGCAAGGGGACGCGCCCATCTTGGACGTTTGCGCCGGCACGGGCGATTTGGCGTTGGCCTATTGGCGGGCAAGCGGGCCGGACGTGCCGATCGTGGCGACCGACTTTTGCCTGCCGATGCTGGAGATTGCCGAGCGGAAGTGCCGCCGACTGGGTGCGGCCGAGCGGATCACGCTGCTGGAAGCCGATACGCAACACTTGCCGCTGCCGGACGATGAGTTTCAGATCGTTTGCGTGGCGTTTGGGCTAAGGAACGTCAGCGACACGGACCGGGGCCTGCGGGAGATGGTTCGCGTCTGTCGGCCCGGGGGTCGGGTGGCCGTGTTGGAGTTCTCCATGCCGACCTTATGGCCGTTGGGGGCCTTGTACGGCTGGTATTTCCATCGCGTTCTGCCGCGGATCGGGCAAGCCCTGGCCCGAAGCTCGATCGAGGCTTACAATTACCTTCCGACGAGCGTGGGCCAGTTTCCCCAGGCGGAAGCTTTGGCCCGACGGATGCGCGACGCCGGACTGCGCGAGGTCGTCTATCATCGGTTTACGCTGGGGATTGCCACTTTATACGTGGGTGAAAAACGGCGAGCGTTCACCGGCCGTGGTAACAAGAAGCATTCTACCACAGAGAGCACAGAGGACACAGAGAACGATGGAGCAAGATCCACTAACAGGCAAGGTGATCGGATGTGCGATTGAAGTCCATCGGGCTCTTGGCCCAGGTCTTTTGGAATCAACCTACCAGCAGTGCTTGGCACGGGAACTGGCACTCCAGGAAGTCAGATTCAAACTGGAGCACCCGCTGCCCGTTGAGTATAAAGGGGTCCACCTCGATTGTGGATATCGTATTGATATCTTGGTTGAAAACCAATTGATTGTGGAATTGAAGGCGGTCGAGGAGATACGCGGTATCCACCAAGCCCAACTACTAACCTACATGAAACTGTCAGGCATCACGACCGGACTGCTGATTAACTTCAATACTAACGTACTTAAGGACGGCATCAAACGACTGAAACTCTGATTCTCTGTGTGCTCTGTGATCTCTGTGGTACATCCTTTCCTAAAGACACTGAACGGTTACGAAAAATGAAACGCAACATGGTCTTGGCCGTCACGGGCGCCAGCGGGGCGGCCTACTCGATGCGGCTTTTGGAAGTGCTCCTGGCGGCCGGATGCGACGTGCATCTGACCATCAGTGCGGCCGCCGTGGCCGTCTTGAAGCAGGAACTGAACCTCGCGGTCGATCTCGATAAGTTCAAGCCGAAGATGCTGATGCTCGACACGGGCGAAACGCCCAAGGACCGCAAGCTTAGGGCGATGCGCAAGGCGGCCGGCATCTCGAGCGAATCGAGCGACGTGCTCTCGTTCGGCTCGGGCGAGCCGGGCGAGATCCATTACTACCACTACCGCGACTACACGGCAGCCATCGCCAGCGGGTCGTTCTTGACCGACGGCATGGTGATCTGTCCCTGTTCGGCCGGCAGCCTCAGCGCCATCGTACACGGCAACAGTGCCAATCTGATCCACCGTGCGGCCGATGTGCATCTGAAAGAGCGTCGCAAGCTGGTCCTGGTTCCCCGAGAAACTCCGTTATCGCTGATGCAACTTGACAACCTCAAGCGGGCCGCCGAGGCCGGGGCCGTGGTGCTGCCGGCCATGCCCGGGTTCTATCACGGCGCCAAGTCGATTGGCGATCTGATCGATTTCGTGGTGGCGAGGATTTGCGATCAGTTGGGGGTGGCGAACTCGTTGATTAAGCGCTGGGGGAAGTGAGTGGGGAGAAGTGGATAGTGGTTGGTGGTTAGTGGATAGTGGCCGGATCGCAACGCGGTGCGACAACGCCGGCTACAAATGACAAGCGGGTGCCATGCTCACTCGCATTCCACACTTGCACGAAAGGGCGCGAATTGCGGCGAAGACCCAAAAAACTGGGCGCCAGGAGCGGAATCCTTCCGCTCGTGGCGCCCTTCGTCGCGCGACGAATAGGGTGAGCCGCGGGAGGGGAAATCCGCGACTCGCGGGGTTTCTTGCCGTTACTTGACTTCCTCCATCATCACCGGCCGACGCTCCTCGGCCGAGAGCAACGACGCCTCGAGCACGCGTTGCGTTTGGTAGGCGTCCTCGAAATCGGGGATCGGTACGGTCGGCTCTTCGCCGGCCAGGACGCGAAGAATGTCGTAGGCCTGGTTTGTGAATCCGTGCTCGTAGCCGATGAGATGGGCGTCGGGCCACCAGTTGCCCACGTAGGGATGATCGCCGCCGTGGGTGCACATGATCGTGTTCCAACCCTGCACGGCACGAGGTAACGTGGCGTCGTAGTATTTCAATTCGTTCATCCGCTCGAAATCGAACTTCAGCGAACCCTTCGTGCCGTTGATCTCGAATCCGTTGCGGTTCTGATTTCCGGTGGCCTGTCGGGCGGCCTCGAAACTGGCCACCGCGCCGTTGTCGAATCGGGCCAGGAAGAGCACGGTGTCGTCGACCGTCACCGGTCCCTTGCCGGCCGACGCGTCGCCGCCATCGGTGATTCCGCCGCCGGCCGTCCCGCCGGCCAAGGTGCGCTCCTTGATGAACGTCTCGGCAATTGCGCCGGCAATCTCGGTGATCTCGCTGCCGGTGACGAATCGGGTCATGTCGATGATGTGGGCGTTTAGGTCGCCATGCGCGCCGGAGCCGGTCAGTTTCTTATCGAAACGCCACAGCAGGGGAACCGATTCATCGGCCCAGTCTTGCAGATAGACCGCTCGCACGTGACGGATATCGCCGAGCGTGCCCGCCTTGACCATCTGATGGGCCAAGGCCACGGCCGGTACGCGTCGATAGTTGAACCAGACGAAGGTCTTCACGTTGCCCGCCTTGGCCGCTTCGACCATCGCCCGGGCGTCGGCCAGCGAGCCGGCGATCGGTTTCTCGCAGGCGACCGGTTTTCCGGCCGCAATGGCTGCTTTGGCCGGCGGGGCGTGCATGAAGTTGGGTGTGACGATGTCGACCAGCCCGATCTCCGGCGAGGCGACCAGTTTTTCCCAATCGGTCGACGCATTTTGCCAACCCCAATTGTCGGCGAACGCTTGAGGATTCTCGGCCTCTTGTCCGAAGACGGTGTGCATCACCGGTTGGACGGGCGGATCGAAAAACTTGGAAACCTGCCCCCACGCATTCGAGTGCGTCCGTCCCATGAAACCTTGCCCAATCAGGGCGACGTTGACCGCTGACATGATTTGCTCCTTGAAGTGCCGCTTTCCTATCGCTCAGCTAAGGATTGCCGTTATAGACCGAGCCGGGCCGGTTTGCAAGAGGCCGGCAAAAACACGTGTTGCCATGTCCGGCGAATAGAAAAGATGCGTCGACTGGGGTGTTGTCGGTCTTTGGGCGAGCGGGAATCCGGATGGCTGGGGCTAAACGGTGTATAGTCCTGACGGGTGGGTGATTTCCAATTTGATCTTGCCCAGGCGAGGGCTTCCTGCGAGACTACGCCCCCTTTCTTGTCAATATAACATCTGTCTGCGGCCGGTTGCCATGCGGAGACTGCTTCTGTTGGGATTGATCGTTGTGACGATCTCTGGGTGTGCCCAGGGACCGGTCATGACCGGTTCGCCCGGCTTCTGCTTGGACAATCCCACGTTTGTTCCGGTCGGCGATCATCAATACGTTTGGGAAAACGTGGTCGACGTGATCGACGACTACTTCAAAATCAAACGCGAGGAGCCGGTCCGTCAGATCGGCGAGACGCTCACCGAAGGCCGGCTCGAAACGTTTCCCGTGGTCGGGGCGACCATTTTCGAACCTTGGCGCGGCGATTCGGTCGGCCGAGATGAGCGCATCGAGAGTACGCTGCAGTCGATCCGACGTCGGGCCGTCGTGCGAGTCATCCCGGCCGACGGGGGCTATTGGGTCGACGTGGCCGTGTTCAAGTACCTCGAGGACGTGGTCAAGCCCGAACATGCTACCGCCGGGGCCGCCACCTTCCGCTACGACGATTCCTTGGTCCGCGTAGTCAACCCGGTCGGCGAGCAAGAGATCAACGTGGGCTGGATCCCGTTGGGGCGGGATGCGAAGTTGGAGCAGCGAATTCTCGGCCAATTGCAATCGCGATGCGGCCGCTCCGGCATGCCGGTCGCTGTGCCGCAATGACGCGGCGTCAGGCCGTTTAGAACCTGTATGGGCATTACTTCCGGAATTCGTTTAGCCGTCGCCGGCACGGCGATGAGGGCCTGATCCCCAATCTCATCGCCGTGCCGGCGACGGCTAAACGTCTCATCGCCGTGCCGGCGGCTGCTAAACGGTTCGACGGTCAACAGCGAAAAGTCCTAAGACTGGTTCGACGGCGCGGCTTGCGGTAGTCCGGCGACGTCGGGCTGCGGCACGACCGGCGCGACGATCGGCGGTCGGCTGGCGGCCACTTTGGTGACCGTGGGGAGTTTCAGCGTAAAGGCCGTCCCTTTGCCCACCGAGCTGTCGACCCGGACCCGACCGTGATGGGCCTCAATGATGTCGCGACACATCGACAAGCCCAAGCCCGTGCCTCCTTTGCCGCTCTCGTCGGGACCGCTTTTGGTGCTGTAGAACGAATCGAAGATGCGCGGCAACTTCTCCGGCGGAATGCCGCACCCGTAGTCGCGTATGAGCAGATCGATCATGTCGTTTTCGGTGTCGTGGCTCAGCCCGATCGTCACACGGCCTCCGTTGGGCATCGCCTGTCGGGCGTTGATCAGCAGGTTCAGCAGCACCTGTTGGATCTGATTGCCGTCGACGTGGGCCTCGGGAATCGGCTCGAATTTCTTCTCGACAGCCACGCGATACTTGCGCATTTCCCGTTCCAAAAGGAAGAGCGTCTCGTCGATCAGTTTGGTCAGGTCGGTCGGTTCCTGACCGGCGGATCGGTTTCGCGCCATGCCGAGCACGGTGTTGGTGATCTTGGCCGCCCGTTGCCCGGCCGAGTAGATCTTCTCGAAACACTTGTCGCGGTTGGCGTTGTCGCGATGTCGCATGCCCATCTTGGCGTAGTTGATGATCGTCATCAACACGTTGTTGAACTCGTGGGTGGTGGTGCCGACGAGTTCCCCCAGGGCTGTGAGTTTCTGGGCATGCGCGAGTTGCTGCTTGAGCATGTCGATCTGTTGCTGCAAACTCGGCTGCTCGGCGTGATCGTTATCTGACACCATTTGCTCCTAACACTTGCTGAAACCCCACACTTACTGAAACACCTGACCGTTAAAATCTCGCGCTCAACGCCAGATTCCCTACTTGCCCCATCGGCGTTGTTCTCGCTGGCTTTCCGAGTCGACGTGTCTTAACTCTATGCGACGGAAGAATTTAGCCACATTTTTCGTATCGTCGAATTCACCTGGGCGACTGTAGGGTTAGCCGTTATAATCCGCGACCGGGGAAAGACTGGTTTGGATGCCGGTAAATTGGAGAAGCTGGGATGCACACGGTAGAACTCTTGGACCACGCGCTCGATCTGGCCGGTCGGCTGGGATACGAGATCCGCCAGGAATGGCTCGGTGGAAACAGCGGAGGCGGCTGCGAACTGCGAGGCCGGAAGATCTTCTTCCTCGATCTGGCCCTGACCGCCGAAGATCAACTGGAGCAGGCGCTGGAGGCACTCCGCCACGATCCGGACGCCCCGGCATTGCCCATGGCCGACCCATTACGGCAATTGCTCACCGTGCGCCGCAGCGCGTGAGTCGTTCTTGGTGAATCGGGGTGGCTGGGGCAAAGCGCAGCGGTGCCCCAGAGTCTGCAGACTGGGGGAAATGCTATTCAGGTCTTGCCAGTATACAGCCCGTGCTCCCGGATATATTCTTCCACCGCGCGAGGGGTCTGATAGCGAATACTCAACCCTTCACCCACGCGGCGGCGGATTTCCGTGCTGCTTAGGCCGATCGGCGGCATCTCGACCTGATTTTCGCGGAAGTGCTCGATCCGCTCGCTCTTGGTAACTTGGGCAAGGCAGTCGAAATCCAACGGGCCCGAGTCGGGACGCCGCACCGCCACGATGGTTGCCAGGCGGCAAACTTCCGCTACCTTGCGCCAACCGGGCAGATCCCGCAGCATGTCGGCCCCCATCAGGAAGAACAGCTCGGCCCCGGGGTTTTCTTCCTGGAAATGGGTCAGCGTGTCGACCGTATAGTTGACCCCGCCCCGATCGGTCTCGTAGCGACTGACCGAGAAGGCCGTATGCCCGGCGAGGGCCAATTCGAGCATTTCGATCCGCGGCTCGGCGGCGGTCAGCGGGCGTCCCCGTTTGTGGGGTGGAACGGCCGTCGGCAGCAGTCGCACCTCGTCCAAACGGCACTCTTCCCGACAGCACTCGGCCAGGAGCAGGTGTCCATAGTGGACCGGGTCGAACGTACCGCCGAAAAGTCCCAATCGCATTATTCGTCCTGGCCTTGAATCGCCGCGTAACAGGTGGGATATTGTTTGCATTGTATCAGCCAGCCGGAGCCGCCCATAGCCGGGGGTTTTGGGGTTCGGGTGGCGGGATAGGGGTGAGCCACGGATGGAACACGGATTAAACACGGATAGAGAGAAGACGAGCCTGAAAAAGGGGTCAGAACTGGGGTGTTCACTTTGTCGATGTCAATGCCAACTGATT
>CAYYOX010000379.1:0-7005 GCA_964473065.1 uncultured Planctomycetaceae bacterium
GTGCTGCCCGTGTTGGCTACTTCGACGGGCGGATCGTCGTCGACGGGGATTGTGTCGAACTCGACAACCAGCAGCGGCGCTCCATCTCGATCGCCCTCGTACGATTCGGCAACACGGTTACCGGATCCTGTAATGATGATTGCCAGCGAGTTTCCGCCGGTCCAACCGGGACGGTCGACGACTTCCTGGACTAGCCACTTGAGGTCTGGGGCCCGCTGATCGGGGCCGGCTTCTGACAGGGTTGTCCAGGGCTGGGGGACCCAGGATACGGAAGCGTCGGTTGTGTTTCGGTTTGAGATGTTGCGTTTACGCGAGAGAAACGTGGGGGCGTCATCAGAACTCTCGGCCCGAATCGAGAGGAGGGTCTGTTCGGAGTTGATTTCGTCGGTCTGAAATTGGATATAGGCGTTGTCGATGGTGGTGCCTTGAGGGATTGTGACGTTGTTGAAGCGGATTCCGACTGTTTGCTGACTCGAATCGGCCGCCAGGTCGAGGTCGTTGCTTCGAAAGTGAACGGTTCCCGAGCTGGCTTGCTCAGCGTCATCGGAACCTTGGGCGACTCGAATTGCTACGCCCCGTCTGACAGTGAAGGTGGCTTGGTCGCTGACGGCGAACTTGCCGTCGGAGGCCGTCAGTCGAAGGACGTAGGCGCCGGGTTCCGGGAACTGGGCAGCGGTATCGGGTGCTGTGGCGTCTACGAAGGAGACCGGCGCAGGTCCGCTGATTTGGTCCCATAGAGAGGTTAGAGTTGCCGGCGGGTCGGGCAGGCCGTCGTCAATGGCAGAGCCGTCGAGCGAGACGGTATCGGTCTGAAAATTGGGGATCCAGAAATTCTGATCGCCCCCGGCGTCAACGACGGGCGCGAGATTTTCCTTGGGTGCAGCCGGGGCGGCGGCGACTTTGTAAACGGGACTCTCGGGGTACAGTGCGAGCGCGTCGGGATCGTTGGTTGGATCGGAGGTGATTCCGCCGATGTCGGCGCCTTGAATGAGCCCACTATCCCAGGTATCGATAGACCCAAGCAGGGTCACGTCGGCGGCCAGTAGGGTCCGTCTTTCCAACCTCTCGAAAGTCACTTTACGTCGTTTCCTGCCTCGCATCAATGGTTTTCCTCAGGGGATCATTTCCGTGTGAAACGCGTTTCGTGCGGTTCGTCATGAGTGTGATACTGCTTCGACGAAGCGTGGTTCTTGTGCGGTTGCGGGTGGTGGTCCGCATCGGTTTCGACGCCGTTGACGACGACCCCAAGCACCTTGGGGCCCAAATGTTCGAGGACGCGTGTTGCACGTTCGGCGTCATGGCGGCCGGTCTTGCCGGCGCGGATCGTCAGCAGAACGCCATCGACGCTGGCGGTGACGGCCAGCGGGTCAGGCGCCTCCAACAAAGCGGGGCTGTGGACCAACACAAAATCGTATTCTTCTCGCAGACACTCGAGCAACTGTCCGAAGCGGGGCGAACCGATCAAATCGGAGGGATTCGTCGGCGAGGGCCCGCTGGGAAGGATGAACAGTTTCGAGCCGTCGATTTGGCGGATGACGTCGCTTTGGCAGACAACGTCGCTCAGTTCGGCCTGCTCGAGAAGAAGCGAGCTCAACCCAGTTTCAGGCGGGATGCCAAACATCTGGTGGATGCGCGGACAGCGCAAGTCGGCATCTACGACCAGAATCCGGTTGCCGGATTGGGCCATCGACGCCGCCAGGTTGACGGTCACTGCGGCAGTGCCGTCTCGGGCACCCGGGCTGGTGACCTGGATGATCTGGTGGCGCCGGCCGTGCGAGTTGACATACAGCGCGGTGCGGATGTCACGGTACGCCTCGACCTCGGCAGATTCGGCCCAATAGTAGGTACAAAGGCCCGAGTCGTGCCCATTGCCATCCGAGTCGTGCCCATTGCCATCCGAGTCGTTCGATTGCAGCATGAATTTGTTTCGTCGAATCGAGGGGATGTATCCCACCACGGGCAGGGCCAGCCGATCGCGGATCTGATCGGGAGTTTCCGGGTGTCCGGCCGACATTTCGGCCCGATAGACCAGGCCGAATCCGACCTGAATTCCGAGGAACACGGCCAGCGTGAAAACGAGCAAGGCGTTGGGGGCGGCGAGTTCACCTACTCCGGGCGGAGCAATAACGCTCATCGTATAAGCGAGCAGGTCTTTGTTGACGTTGACCTCCTGCAATTGCTGGATGAGGCTTTCGTAGAAGAGTTTGGAACGCGCGATGTCGCTGCTGAGTCGTTTCTGTGCCAACTCGTGGTTTGCTATTTCCTTGGCCCGAGTGCGTTCTTGTTCGAGCAACTCGTCCAGGGCCGCCACGGAGATGGCGATGTCTTTAGATTCCCGCTCGAGGAAGCGGGCGTAATCTTCCACGAGTTTCTTCGACGGTGGGCCTTGGTATTCATTGATCAGCGCCAATGCGCTGGATCGAGTGTTGGCGGAGGGGGTAATGGATTGCATAGTGAAGCGGATCTGTTCGCGAATTGCCCGCACATCCGGATGACGTTCGCCGAAACTTTGCAGGAGCTTTTTCTCCTCCAGGACGAGAGGTAAAAGCGTTTGTTCAAGTCGATCGTATTCTTGCGGTCTGGCCCCTTCGGGAATCATGGCGACCAGGGTATCGTAATCTTCGCCGCGTTCCACTCCTTCCTTAATCGTTGCCAATCGCATTTCGGTTTCCGTCAGGCGGATGTTCAGGGCGAGTTTATTGGCTTCGATGTCGGCAAGCCGCTTCTCCCACAAGCTGGGACCTTCCTGTTCATCGCCGACCAGAGGCATTTGTCTGCGCAACTGCTGATACTCGGCCTCGGCGCCGCGGAGTTCTTCGCGAACGGCTTCGGCCTTCTGGGTGATCAGTGTCAGGGCGTCCTGATTGGTGGCGAGGTTGGTCTCCTGGAGGAATTCTTCATAGCTTTGGATGATTGCCGAAAGAACCACACGGCAGTCTTCGGGGTCTTTTCCGGTGTAGGACAAGTTGAGGATGCTGTTGGGGCTTCGCCTCTTCTGGTCTGTCTCAGACATGACCGAAAGTGACTCGATGATCGACTCCGCGGGGTCGACGGCGTCGGCCAGCGAACTCAGAGACCCGAGGTTGAAGCGGTCTACGGTGGAACCGATAAAGAAGGGGCTCTTGATCAGCGCCATGTGCATCGGCACGTCGTCGACGAGATGGGAGAACTGCCGGCCGAAGCTCTTTAGGCTGTAGGGCTGTTTCTTGACAACCAGCACCTGGGCCTCGGAACGATAGGTGGGAGTAGTTTGCGTGTAGTAGAGAGATCCCAATGCCACCCCGGCGACAGCCCCGAGAAGGATCAACCATTTACGCCGCCAGGCAATTCTCATGAGGAGCCAGAGATTGGCGTTTTCGGCGGGCGACATGTCCGGCGCCGTCTGCGGCAGGCCGAAGCCTTCAGGTTGATGCTTTAGTGGATGTGAAGTCATCACATGCTCCTTCCATCGTTTGATTGTGCGGGGGTCGCGGATGCGGCGGGACGCACGTGCGCCCGTGTGCGTGCGGACGAAGCTAACAGGGGTCTCGATAGTTGGCGTTGCACTGATTGAACGGCTGTTGTGATTCTCACGTTGTTTGCCTTGCTTTGCCGTTGAGGGTCGTCGGCGCACACTCCGTTCCCGTGGGTGCCACAGGAACTTGTTGCTCAGGCACGGTACGTGTGCCGCCGGCGTCTATCGCTTCTGCCGCATTTGTGCCGTATAGGTAATGTTGAGTTCGACAGGGGCCCAACTTTCAAGGCGCGATCTGGTGCGACTCTGGCACCGATTAGGTGCAGCCGGCTATGAGTGTGGTGCGGCCGGGTGTTTCGGCGCCGCGGCCTGCCGACGAGTCAAAGCTTCACATGCCGGGGCGCAACGCGGCGGCATACGGAAGAATCTGTCGCAGCGTTCTGGGGGAGTTCCTTGCGGCCGTGCGGGGCAGTTCCGGATGCGATCTCCCGGTTAGCCTGCAAAGCCTCGCACACGCCATTCGCCAGGACGGTCACACTAGACCTTGGCGGAGAAGTAGTAATGAGCGTGCGGCACGTATCAACTCCCGGCAACACCAGTGCTGCTTTCGCCGCGCACGCTCCGGAAGAAACGTCGTAAACCACGTTGGCGACCCCGTAGACCACGTTCACACACGGAGCTGCGAAGCTCATTCGCCGTCCGCAGATTACATAACGGGATTGTCGCGTGCAGGAAATCGTGTCGGCGATGGTAGGATGGAACTGTGCGAAACGGGGCTTCGCGCTGGTGCATTGGCAATACAAGGCTCAATAGCTTGCAGGAGAGGAATCATGAAGTGTTCAAGGAGAGAAGCAGGCGAGGATCTGCAGCAGTCTGCCGGAAAGAAAAGGCCATGTCAACACGGTGGATCTAAGGGCGCGGGCATTTGCCGGCGAAAACATATCGCTTTGTGGTTACTGTTGGAAGCATTCGACTTTGCCGAAGAGCTGCATCGCAGCATTTGGGACTTCGCGCTTGACATTGAAGAATTGCGCAAGGCCGGGTTCAGCAACAGCACACTTCGCCGGCTGGTGTGCAAGGGCTACGTGGAGCATGCTCGCGAAATACGACCGGCGGATGAGCATTCCCGGTCGTTTCGGCCGAACGGCGGCTTGGCTTTTCACAAACGCACCTGTTTCGTGCTCACCGAAAGCGGGGTCGACTTCGCGCGCAAGGGCCGGCAGCAAGCCACCCACTGCAGCAGTTCGCATCATGCTCCAGGACCTCAGAGCAACGGGGAGCAGACCGACGAACTCGTGCCGAAGTGGGACCCCGATCGGCTGGAGCTGCGCGTGGGCAAGTCGATCATCAAGAAGTTCCAGGTTCCCGCCGCCAACCAGGAGTTAATCCTCGCCACATTCGAGGAAGAAGGCTGGCCGGTCCGCGTGGACGATCCTTTGCCGCCGCATCCCGACCAGGACTCCAAACGGCGCCTGCACACCACGATCAACGCGCTGAACCGAAACCAACGCGATCGCCTGATTCGCTTCCGCGGCGACGGTCATGGCGAAGGTATCCGCTGGGAACTGGTCGACTCGACCGGCAACGGGCGCCAGCCCAGGGCGTCGACCGCGTGATCCAACGTGTTGAGGGAATCGCCGTTTCGGGGAAGCAGGATCATGCCCTGCGTCAGGCAACACGATTCGACCGGATCAGTCGTTGAGTCCCAGCGCCTTGCGATAGGAAATGCTGAACAAGGAGGGAATGATTCGATCGAAGGTGCGGCGTCCCCACCATGCGGCATCCGGGTTGAGGTAGACGATGTCGCCGGCTTGAATCAGGACCGTTTCACGACGATCGTAGCGGGCCTTGATCAGGTCGACGAGGATCAACATCGGTCGCCCGTCGGGGCACGTGCGATGCACGGTGACCGTGGTCGGCGAGTCGATCGGATCGATGTATCCGGCCATGGCGACGGCCATCACGACGTCGATTTCACGATCGACAGGGAGCAAGAAGCCGGCGCCGATATCCCGTTCGCGTTCGCTAATGCTGAAGCGAATGAAGTTGGTGGGACTGAGTTTCCCGACCACGTAGAAGACTTCGTCCTTTCGGCTGGGAACGACCACCACGTCGCCGTGGCGCAGGACGATCGAGTTCGGGTCGACCTTATCGGCGCCAAAGCCTCGCAGCGGAATGCGGACGATTTCCATCCCCGGCCGGGCAGTAGATTCCTGGTAGGACATCGCCTGGACCGCGGTCGGTCGGGGTTGGGGCATGGGCGGTTCTTCCGCGGGAGTCGGTGCGGTGAGGATCTCAAGCGTGGCGTTGGGTGGGTCGCGGAAGCGGGGCTCGAAGACGGCGTTTTCGATCTGCGCAGGTGATCCCGTTCGGCGGTGGACCTCGATCTCCATGGCGGCGTCGTAACCCAGTCCGCCCGCGGCTGCCAAAGCGTGTGCCACGTCGTTCTCATACTTCGATAGGCTGTACATCCCCGGCTCATTCACCTCGCCGAGCACCAAGACGTTGGTGGTGGCTTTTTGCACGAGGTAGATGTTCGTTCGCGGCTCCTTGATGAACCCGTCGGCGTATGCCTCGTTGATGGTCATGTGGGCTTCCATCAGATTCATCCCACCGACGTGAACGGCCCCGACCAGCGGCAAATGGATCTTTCCGCTGGCCATAACCTGGGCGCGTATGGGGCGCACTTCCGTGCCCGGATAGAGTCCGTGCAGCGTAATCTCGAGGATGTCATCCGGCCCGAGGATGTAATCGTCCTGTGGCCCGATCGAGAGGCTGGCGAAATTCAGGGGAGGTCCGGCCGTCCGGCTTGGATAGCGGTAGTTGTCGGGCAACTGGCAAGCGGGTATGCCGCGCGAGCAGAACGGGGCCCAGCAGCCTGCCGTGAAGGTCAGTCCCAACAGCAAGCTCACTAGCAATCCCATCCGAAAGAGCCTGTCTTCCGGTCGCCACACGTTTGTCCCGCTCACGACGCGTTCCTCCATGCCGCTTAGCGTTCCGTCACGAACTTCCTTGCAGATTAGCGTGCCAACGTTGAGTTGTTCATGCGCCGAGGCAACGCCGCCGCTGCGCAGCAATAGGCACAGTGGTCATCAAACGGTCCACTGTCGCGAATGCCTCTGTCACGAATGCCACTGTCAACAACATCGTGCGTTTCATCGACTCATGCCGCGGGGGCACTGAGCAATCACCACGCGGCATGAATAATCGCACTAAGCGTTACAGGCAGTGTGATCCGTATCGATGCCGAGAAGAATTGACGGTTAGACCGGGGAATCCACGCAATTTCCCTTGTGGGCATGGACCCTTTCCACGGCGCAGAACGTTGCAGCCGAAGGTCTCGCGTGGTTTGCCGCAAATGGGACGGCACCCGCAACGGCCGAGAAAACGTTCCCCTAATGCGGCGTGCGTAGGATGGGCAAGAACTTGTAAAGGAATTACTTCCGGAATTCGTTTAGCCGCCGCCGGCACGGCGGTGAGGGCCGGATCTCCAATCTCATCGCCGTGCCGGCGACGGCTAAACGTCTCATCGCCGTGCCGGCGGCTAAATG
>CAYYOX010000380.1:0-6991 GCA_964473065.1 uncultured Planctomycetaceae bacterium
CGCAGCGCCGGCAACAGGCTATAGCTGTCCCCGGCGGCATTCTCTGGCAGGTCCGCACCGAGCCCGGCCGCCACGGTGGCCATCAGATCAGTATGGCACGTGGTTTGTCGACATGTGGCGCCGCGGCGGATTGTGCCGGGCCATCGAGCGATGAACGGCACGCGATGTCCGCCTTCCCAAATGTCAGCCTTCTGTCCGCGCAGCTCACCGTTGGCTGCATGGCCGAACTTTTTGGTGTCCGAGACGGGCCAATGTGCCCCGTTGTCGCTGGTGAGAATAAGGAGTGTGTTGTCCGCCATGCCCATCTGCTCCAACGCCTCGACGACCCGGCCGATGGTCCAATCGACTTGCATGACAAAATCGCCGTAGTAGCCCGCCCCGCTCTTGCCGCGAAATGATTCCAGCGGCAGCCATGGCGTATGCGGAGCCGAGAGTGGGAAATAGAGGAAGAACGGTCGATCATCCGACTGCCGCCGAATGAAAGCGACGGCCTCTTCGGCCAACTTCGGCAGCACGTCCTCGTGCCGGAAGTCGGGCGCGATCGGCCCGCCCCGCCAGAATCCGCCGCCCTCTTGACGCCGATGCCCGCTGGCCTTGACCTGTTCGGTCGGCGCCCCGACCGCCCGATCGTCGCGAACATAGAGGTAAGGCTCCATGTCCAACGACGCGGGAATCCCGAAGAAATGGTCAAAACCAACCGTCAGCGGTCCCGGCAGCAGCGGTTGCGTGTAATCGACTTTCGGCTGCTTGCCTTCACTGTTTATCTCTGGATCGGGCTGTTGAAAACCCAGGTGCCACTTGCCGACGGCGCCGGTCGTGTAGCCGTGATCGTTGAGCAACGAAGCGACCGTCATTCGACCCGGTTCGATCAGTGCGCGGGAGTATCCCCAGAGCACGCCCGACTTCAATCGCGAACGCCAGTTATACCGCCCGGTCAACACGCCGTATCGGGTGGGCGTGCAGACAGCGCTCGGTGAATGGGCATCGGTAAACCGCATCCCATCGGCCGCCAGCCGATCCATGTTGGGCGTGGGGATCTTCGAGTCCTTGTTGTAACAACCCAAGTCACCGTACCCCAGATCATCGGCAAGTATTAATACTATGTTTGGTACACTGCGGGCGCGCGATGTTTCATCGCATTGTGCAGGACCTATTGACAGGCAGACCGTGATTATGGCAAGTGTAAGTGTAGCACTTCTGTGTAGTAACGAGCCTGGTAAATGAGATGGGGTCTTGGTGGGCACGCTGATTGACGGTCGCATTGGGACACCTCCGTCGAGTTGGCGGTTTTCTTGGTTTGTTTAGGCCGCACAGGTAGGCCAGGGCTTCAGTATCGGTGTTCGGCGGCCGCGGGTCAACGTGCCCGGGGGAGGCCAAGGACCACACGACGTGCGTACGGTCAAATAACATCGACGAGGTGCAACGATCGCGGACGCCAGTGTTTTGCAGGCGTGCGGGACGCAGATTTCGGCCGAAGCCGGTCTTCGCGACCCCTCGTAAGAGTGGCTCGCGGCATGATGTGACCGCCATGGGCCCGGTAGGACCTTCCCCATGGCTCGTGAACTGCGTGCCAAAGCGGCGCTATTGACCCTTATGGGACTCAAAGGCCTTCGGTTATTCGGAAAGTGGCTCATCAACTCGATCCAACGACGTACCGGCAGGCACGCTTGTCTGCATGGTCGTGGTGCTGTCAACGTTGGCAAGGTGTCGGCTAAGGATGCAAATGATTTCGCCAACGGTATCTGGGTGCCGATGGAGTTTTCCGTGGTTCGCAGGCACAAAGAGCTCTGTCTCCACTCCGCTCTGTCTGGCGCTAGCCACTGGAACCACACCGTCTGCCGGGCCACTGAGGAACATGGGCCGCCCGGTGCCGATGATAGAGTGCAGCTTGACTTTCGGGTTCACACACAGGCGCTGCAAAGAGGCCAGGATTGGGTTGTCGGGTTCCAGCATATCGATACTCGATGGGATCCTCTCCCTGACATACGGCACGAACGTGTTCGGGTTGCAATCGATCAGTTGTTGGTGGTCAGCTTGCGACCCTTCCCACTGCCTGACGAGTCTTGCCCCTAGACGCCCCACGAGCCTATTGGCCCAAGAAGAACCGTTGTGCGGCGTGCCGATGAATACGACTCGTTTCACACAGGGTTCCGGCTCAAAGAAGAACATTTCGCGAAGTCTCTCACGCTGCTGAGGAGTCGCAACGATCTCTTCCAACGGTCGGCTGGCGACGGAGTTCCAAACAGTATCGCCGCTCCAAGTCACCTGAAGTCTGGAAATCAGGCCTCCCATGCTGTGGCCGACCAATACGGTCTGCGACAAGGCCGGGTCCTTGCGTTGCGGATCGAGAGTGTCCAGTGCCGCTCGCAGCTCTGTTCGCAGCCGAGCGGCGGAACGCAAGAATGGTTCGCCCGTTGGATATTTGAATGCCCAGATTTGGTAGCCGCTGACAAGGTGGGGATGGGCACGAATCTCGTTTGCCAGCTCAACCCAAGTCAGCGGGTCAGACAGCAGACCGTGCACGAACACCAGCGGAATTTTCCCGGGCTGATAAGGCTCAAGCATCAGCAACTTGGTTTCGCCGCTCGACCTGCCTGGTTGCAGGAACTCTTGGAGATAGTTTCGGTCCAACGTATCCAACAGCAGCGCAAACGGCGCCGTCGTGTCTGTATTCAAGTGCAGCTTCCGGCCAGCAACCTGCACGCAGGGGACTCTCAGTGGGTCATAGAACTCAAGCGACAGACCCGACATGTTGGGCGTGTTGTCCGGCGAATTCCCCTGAGCCGAAGTTGCGTCAGAAGCGGTAACTGCGTCGACTCTTGGTCGCAGGATCGCGGTTGCGGCAAAGTGCTGCCGTTTCCCGTGAAATCGCTCTTCGCGCTCTTGTTGACGGACAACAACCAATGGAACGCCCAGACCTTGGCATTGATGAGCGTGCGATAATTCGGGCGCCGAATAATCCCCGACAAGAACTAGTTTGCCGAAATCTCGGGGATGCCAGACAAACCCGTGATAGACAACAGGAATAGTCAGTGGGCCTGATGAAGTATTGACCAGGAGACGGCACGACGGATCGAATCGCCCGTACTGCTGCCCCGTTTCGATCAGCTTTGCCAAACCCGAGTGGTAAAGCTGCCAACCTCGCGAGTATCTTGCGTCGAAGTGCTGTGAAGTGATGGAAGCGTCCAGGTAGCACCAGCTATGCACAACTGTCTCAAAAAAGAAGTCAACGCAATCGGGAGCAGCCATCTGATGTCGAGCGTGTCCCGACGCATACGCAGCTTCGGCCGCCTCGAAAGCAACGGTTGGGTCGGCATCCGCACCGAACCATTCATGTTCAGATAGTATAGGACGGCACGTCCGGAATGAACCTTGGGACTGCCATCGATGCCGTTCGGAAAGATCAATCACCGTTCTTGAACATCGGGGCCTCGCGACGACCGGTTCGTGCCACGACACGCTCTGGCCGGTCGCGCGGCATCCGGCAAGAATCAACAATGCGCCGCACAGGGCAATTTGCAGGACTGAGCGTCGAGCAAAAGGCGTGGGATCTGGATAGGGAAAAACGGTTCTACGCATCGTGCTGACCGTTGATTCAAGGGGAGAGAGACCAACAAAAGCCTACCACCCCTGGACCACATCACGGTGAAAAGTCTGCGGAACCATAGGAATCAACACGCATACAGGTGGTGGTTGTAGCCGTCAGGTTGAGTCTGCGGGGTCCAATTGGGCAGGAGGCCGTTTCAGCGGTCCGGGGCCCAAGTACGTACGGCGCAGTGATCACGAGTAAGTCCTCGGTGGCCTCAAGAAACATTCTGATGCCGATTGCGATCGAAACTGCCTGGTGCGTGCCCGTTCTAGCGTCAACGGCCAACCACGACAACATAGATCCCCGGGGCCGAGCTTTTGCCCGACCCCCGGGTGTTTCGAGCAGTCAGAGCAGGTTTACGACCCGCTCGGCGAGGCCCTTCTCACCCAATACGACGTTGAGCTTGCTGCTGGTGGCGAGCTTGCTGCTGGTGGCAACGCAACACGTATCCCGCCGGTCATTGATGGGTGCAGACGCGTACCAGCCTGCGCATGACAGTGAATGCGCATGACAGTGAATGCGCGTGACAGTGAAACTGATCGATTTGCGATGCACCTGGTACTTTCTTTTAGGGCGTTTATGAAGTTGTCATCAGGATCGACGCGTCTATTCTCGGCTGGCATGATGCCGGATGGAGTTTCTGGCAAGGACAGGTATAGCCACCGGCTTCTCGCCCCCTCTTGCGTCACGGGGCAAATTGGGTAAACTTAGCTATAGTTGCCCGTGATGCACCCGCTAGGGGCAAGACAACAAAGTTGGCTCAGAAAGGAGTACTCATGAAAAACGGTAGTTTCGGTGGCCGAAGAATTGAACTGGAAGAAAAGTTCTTCCTCGAACGCGACCAGGAACTGTTACGGGCTCTTCGCGAAGAAACGGCGGCCAAGGAGAGAAAAAAGGCCCTGGCCGACGCTTCAGGGATTACCGACGACCAACTGCTCGACCAATTGGCCGAACTAGACCTGTCTGCTGAAACGATGGTAGCCTTGTCCCTGGTTCCCTTGATCGCCGTGGCTTGGGCGGACGGAAGCATTGACGCCAAGGAACGGCTCGCCGTGCTATCCGCAGCCGAACAGCAAGGACTCGAAAAGGAACACTCCGGCCACCAGCTCTTGGAGAACTGGCTCCAGCAGAAGCCGGACATCAAGCTGACCGCGGCTTGGAAGGGATACGTGGCTGCGATCTCGAAAACGCTCGACGACGCGGCCAAGAACGCCCTGAAGGATGACTTTCTCGGGCGAGCCCGAGTAGTCGCGGAAGCTGCGGGTGGGCTGTTGGGGTTCGGCAACAAGGTCTCCAAGTCGGAACAAGCCGTCCTCACCGAGCTGGAACAGGCGTTTGATTGACTTTACCGAAGTGAAGGCTACGTGAACGGGGTTCGCACGATTTGGAACAACTCCTGCACCAAGCACTGTTGGTAAGTTGAGCACTGTTGGTAAGTTGATTCCAAAAGACCTGGCCCCAAATCCCGATAAACACATTAAGCCCGATGGACTTCGTTCGCACACCCGATCATTGCCTGTTCGCGGATCTTGCTCCGTCGTTCTCCGTGTCCTCTGTGCTCTCTGTGGGTCCTCTGTGCTCTCTGTGGGTCCTCTGTGCTCTCTGTGGCAGGTTACTTCCCGTCACGACGGCCCGTGAACGCCTACCAAGGCAAAAAGTCGGCCTTTATGTTTCCCAAACTATATCCGTGTTCCATCCGTGGCTAAACAATCCCGAGAACGGTTACCTTTAGTTTTTCATCCCGTCCATCCTCTTATCCTCTCAAAACACCTGCGAGTCAAGTCTCTGTGAACGTTGCGCTGCTTGGAATCCGCGAATCTCCCAACAACCCGAGCACCAGCGGCCTGATGCCTTCGGCCGTGATGGGGCCGAGTTGCTTAAGCCCCGGTGCACAGACCATCAACAGCCCTTCGCCCCCGCGCGTGGCCGAGAGCGTCGGGTCGGCGCGCAACAATTGTCCCTTCCCGTCGGGCCGATGCCGTACGAGATAGCCGCCGCGGGGAACGCCGATCACCTCGGGCCAGCAACGCTCGATCGGATCGGCGTCGAAACGCTCGGCTGTCAGAAACACGTCGTCGAAAAGCAGTTCGTCCGTGACCGGATGCGAGGCTTCCCGCAACGCACCCGCCACGTCGGCCAAGGTCTGCTCGCGTTGCCCGGCCGTTCTCAGCACTCGCGTACCGAAGCGCTCGGGCGTGTTGAGATAAACCATGGCGGCCGAATGCCCGTGCAGGGTCAACGCTCGGCTGCGCCGCCAATCGATCGGCAGCAGACTCCCGACCGGCACGCCCTGGCCGCCAAGTCGCCGTTGCACCTTCCAAGCCATCCGACGGGCTCGATAGCCGAGCTTTCCAAACCCTGAGCACTCGCGGAGCAAGTCGCCGCGTCGCAACAGTTCGAAGAGCGTAATCTTCTCGCGAAAGGGCACGAACCCGTACGAGCTGACCACTACCAGGGCCGCCTCACGGCTTTGGGCCAGCTCGATCAGTTCGCCCAGGCATTGGTCCAGCGTGCCAAAGGCCTCCCGGGCCTTGGCCACCCAGCGACGGTTTCCGCTCGGTTGGTCGTCAAGCTCCAGCAAGTGCCACAAGCGGTGCAACAGCCCGTCGACCGCCGAGAATCGCACCCGCAGCACCCGCCAATCGCCCGACCGGTCCGCGTCTCGAGCCCTTTGGACCACTTGCCGAAAGGCCTGCTCGGTCCGAGCGATCCGCCGGGTAAGCTCCGCCAGATCGGCCGGCCGCCGTGACCAGATAGCGTCATCCTGTGGCCGCGGTTCACAGTTCGCCACGATCCGCCCGCGGCGATGATCCAAGTAGTCATCATCCAGGATCCCATGCCCAGCCGGCCCGACGCCTTCGCCAACCGTGGCCCAAACCGACGCCCGACTCAGCGGCGGCCCATCGCTCAATCGAGCCAAGGCGGCCGTTTGCAGCAGCCGAGCCGTATGAGGCATCACGCCAGCCTCGGCCAACGGCCCCAAAACGGTCCAACCAGCCCCGCCCAACTCAATCAGCAGCACGGAAGCAACCAATGAACGATCGTAGTTGTTATCGCCGTCGTACGTCATGACCTGCACTTTCTGAGAAAATCGCGATAACTGGTATGGTCTTCCCCACGAAAAGTGGACAGTAAGGCAACTCGCAGGAAATAACATACCGTCAGCCGGTGATCAGGGAAACACCTTTTTCCGGATCACCGGCTGTCGGTATGGTCCTCCCCACGAGTTGCCTAAAACATCAGCATCCCGAATCCTCACCAAAAGCAGATGCTGATGCGACAAAGCCGTCATCACAACCGCGCCGTTCAACTCGACCTGTTTCAGCCGACGCCGGCATGGGGCTCTCTGGAGATAGGCGTTCAAAACGGACCGGGGGCGGCGCCGAATTTGGTCCCACCTGG
>CAYYOX010000381.1:0-6989 GCA_964473065.1 uncultured Planctomycetaceae bacterium
CGGGAGCCCGAAAATGGGGACTGGCTCCGTCGACGATGGGTATTGCAGTGGTGATCCATGACGCCGACGGTGCCTGTCCCCTTTTTCGGGCGGCAACACTGGGGCACCGTGGAAAAGGGGGACAGGCACCGAGCCGGAGAGATTTCCGGCGGGTTTAGCATCTACTGATGCTCGGAGCCAGTCCCCCTTTTTCCACTCCATCAGGCCAATCGGGGAGAGACGAAAATGGGTCAACGCGCGGCGGCTCAGCAGGCTCAGCCAAGCACCGAACGGGACACGCGGCCGAAGCGTCAGCCCCGCTATCACGTGATCCTCTGGAACGATGACGATCACACCTACGTCTACGTGATCGCCATGCTCATGAAGTTGTTTGGCCACCCGGCCGAGAAGGGCTATGAGTTGGCCAAGACGGTCGATACCCAAGGCCAGGTTACCGTGTTGACCACCACCTTAGAACACGCCGAACTGAAACGCGACCAGATCCACGCTTACGGCAAAGACGGCGCCATCGACGATTGCCAAGGCTCGATGTGGGCAACGATTGAACCTGTAGAATGAACCATCCGGGTCCCACGCTCAAAACGGTCACCCTCGGTTGCAAGGTGAATCAATACGAGACCGAGTACGTGCGCCAGGCTTTGGCCCGGCTCGGGTATACCGAGCCAAGCGACGGCCAGCCGGTCGACCTGTGTGTGGTCAATACGTGTACGGTCACGTCCACCTCGGACGCGAAGAGCCGGAAGATCATCCGCCAATTGGCTCGGCAACACCCGCAGGCCGAGATCGTCGTGATGGGTTGCTATGCCACTCGGGCGGCCGAGGAAGTGGCCCAATTGCCCGGCGTCGTTGATGTTGTGACCGACAAAGGACAACTGCCCGAACTGTTCGCCCGGCTGGGGCTGGTCGACGTTCCCTCGGGCATCAGCACGTTCGGCTCCCGGCGTAGGGCTTATGTGAAGGTCCAGGACGGGTGCCGGTTGCAGTGTGCGTATTGCATTGTTCCGAAAGTTCGGCCCGTCTTGAAGAGCCGACCGATTGACGAGGTGCTCGAGGAGGTCGTTCGGTTGGTCGAGCACGAGCATCGCGAGATCGTGCTTTCGGGCATCCACCTGGGCCACTATGGGGTCGAACTGCCAAACAACACAATTGACTTGACGGAACTGGTGCGACGCGTCGTAGAACTGCCGGGCGAGTTCCGCTTGCGACTGTCGAGTCTGGAAGCGGTCGAAGTGACCGACGCACTGATCGATCTGATGGCCGATCGACCCCAGCGGATCTGTCCGCACTTGCACCTCTCGATGCAAAGCGGCTCGGATGCGGTCTTGACGCGGATGCGGCGCCGCTGGCCGGTGGGTCCATTCGTCGATCGTTGCGAGCAAATCCGCGAAGCGTTGGACACACCGGCGTTGACGACCGACGTGATTGTCGGCTTCCCGGGCGAGACGGACGCGGATTTTGTGGCCACGTGCGAAGTGGTCGAGCAAGTCGGATTCTCGAAGCTGCACGTGTTCCGCTTCAGCCCCCGCCAAGGAACGTCGGCGGCCGAGATGCCCGACCAGATCCCCGAGCCGGTCAAGCAACAGCGGGCCGCCGAGCTTTCCCGGCTGGGGGATCGAATCCGCAGCGACTACTTCGAAAGCCTCGTCGGCCGCTCGCTGCAAGTGCTGGTGGAAACGCCCTGGGAGGATCATCCGAGAATGCTGCTGGGCACCTCGGGTCGTTACTCGCCGGTGGTTGTGCCCGGCGGCGAGGAATTGCTCGGCCAATTGGTGGCGGCGAAGGCCGAGCGAGTAGATGACGGGCGAATTCATACACTCCCACAGGGGTAAGTCGCTATAGATCGCAAGGGCTATTATTCGCCCTGGCATCGGTCCTGGCTTTTTGCTACACTCCGGCCGCTTATCATACGGATCTAAAGCGGCGGGCCGGGTCCGTCGTCTCGAATCTTGCCAAGGAGCGGGCGATGTGTGGAAGACGAATTTCCTGGATTGGGCTCTCGATTGGGCTCTCGGTGGTGGTTCTGCTGAGTTGCATAAGCGTCGCGAACGCGGCCCCGCCTTGGGAAACACTGTTGAAGTTCAACCGGGTCGACGCCGACCGGGAGGCCGTCTATCGGCTCAGTGAAGACAACGGGCCGTGGATGATCATGGCTTGCAGTTTCTCCGGCGAGCAGGCCGAGCAACAGGCCCAAGACTTGGTGTACGAGTTGCGCAAACGTTACAAGCTGGAAGCGTTCGTCCATCACGCCCGATTCGATTTGGAAGGCGCCCAAGGCCGCGGTCTCGATCAATTCGACGAGCCGAAAAGAATGCGCTATCGTCGGGGTTCCAAGGTGGAAGAGGTGGCCGTGTTGGTCGGCAACTACCCGAGTGTCGACGCCCCGGACGCCCAAAAGACACTACAGAAGTTGAAATACTCGCAGCCGGAATCGTTGAAACTCGAAAAGGGTAAGTCGACCAATCAATCCCTGGCGGCCTTGCGACACATTCAGAAGCAGATCCTTGCCAAAGGCAGCAAGAAGAAACAGAAAGGGCCCATGGGCCACGCCTTCGTAACCACGAACCCCCTGATTCCCAAGGATTACTTCAACGCACCCGGCGTCGACAAGCTGGTCGTGCAAATGAACAAGCACGTTCGGCACAGCCTGCTGGACTGTCCCGGTAGGTACACGGTGCAGGTAGCCACGTTCAAGGGGAGGGTGATTATCGACCAAAAGGAAATCAAGGAAGTTCAACAGGGCAAAAACATGAAGAGCGAACTGGCCAAAGCTGCCGAGAAATCGCACAAGCTGACCGAAGCCTTGCGCATGAAAGGCTGGGAGGCCTACGAATTCCACGATCGCCATGCGAGCATCGTGACGGTCGGCAGTTTCGACTCGCCCGGCACGCCGCGCGCGGACGGAAAGATCGAGATCAATCCCGAGGTGCATGCCATCATGCAGGCGTTCGGCGGTCAGCAGACGTCGATCCCCGGCCGACCCGGCGGCGGCACGGCAGTCAAGAATCTGGTCGGCATCCCGTTCGACATCCAGCCGCGCCCGGTCCATGTCCCCAAGCGCTCGATCAGCCGCGAGATGGCCGGCGGGTTGTTTTAGGAAGGGATGCGGATAGCAGGGTGAGCGTTTTAATGGCGGGGATTCAAGGGGCGGAACGCTAGGCTTGGTTCAATTCCTCAAGCACGGTCCTGAAGAGGCGATCACAGAACGATGCCTTTGACCTGACCTCATCGGGGCGGATTCGTTCCAGGATTGCCGGAGCGTGCCGTGTCTTGTGATACTCGCCCTTCGTGGTCTTGCGAGTCGCTTGTTTCAATGCTTTGGCAAGGGTGTCCTTGCCAACGGTTTCCACGTTGGCGTTGTTCGGCAAAGCGCTCGCCTGGAAGTGTTGCCCATAGTACTCTTCCAGCTTCTCACGGTCGGCGATCAACCAGGCTTCCATGGTCTGCACCATCAGATGGCACTGTTTGTCGTCCACGCCCGGGTTGTCCCACTCATCGCCCGGCCTTTTCTTCAAATGATCCCAAGGTGAGTCGCTGTTGACGGGAGCCTCGGCATCCACGAGCAAGAGATTCAGCGCGTTAGGATGGGATTTCAGTGCCGTCTTGTAGTCGTCAAACGCGGAAGATCGGCCGCCGCACATTACGATATTCCAACGAATTCGTTTCTCCCTCGCGTGATTGCGGAGTTCTTTGAGAAACTGCCCGAATGCCGCTCGAAATCGGTTCTTCGTGCGCCCCTCATCCCCGCCACCTTCGATGTAGAGACGAATCTCGGTTACCATGGATTGCCCCCGGTTTCGCCCATCATCCAAAGCTCGCCGAGCGAATACTTATCGAGCCATGCTTTGAGTTGTCCAGCGTCCAGTCGCCGGAGATGGCTTCCTTGGTCGTCTCTTTCGCACACGACGATGGCCTCGGGCATATCGCTGAATGCGGATACCAGGATATCCGAGTGGGTCGTGACGATGAGTTGCGTTCTTTCTGACGCTTCGATCAACAGCTCGGCCACCATCGGAAGAACGGCCGGGTGCAAGCCGGTCTCCGGTTCCTCGATACAAACCAACGGCGGCGGCGAAGGATGGCACAGGATCGTCAGCAATCGTAAGTAAAGCAGGGTCCCGTCGGAAAGTCGGGTGGAAGGTGTCGAGTCCGCCAAGCCGCGTTCATGGAAGAATGTTTCTACCGTACCCGCGTAGATCTTGGTCGTAATATCTTCCACGCCTTCGTAAAACCGTTGCAATCGGCCAAGGAGAAGCTTCTTCGTCTTTGGGCGATTCAGCAGATCGTTGAGAACTACGCCGAGATTTCTGCCGTCCTCAAGTAGAAAACTCGCCGGTTGGTCAGCCTTTTGAGGGCCGCGAAGAGGCGATTCTTGGCCAAGATCACAAGTGCGGAACAGGCGGATCTCCGAGAACATTTCTACCAGATACGTGAGTTCCGGAAACTTGTCCGGGTCCTTACGCTGCGATAGGATAGATTTGGTAAGATCGAGACTTTCCCGACTCAGATGGTACTCGTTCAGGGCCGTCACCGTGACGCCACTTTGTTGAACCGGTTCGCGGGCGCTCAGTACGGCATCGTCGCCTTGAAATCTATAGAACGAGTGGGGTGAACCCTCTTTGGGCAGCTTCAGAGATTCATATTCGATGATTTCGTGGGCCAACTCGACGCCTTGGGCAACGCCGGCCAATTGAAAACCATATCGTAGCGGCATCTCGCCTTGTGGGTAAGATACCGTGGTTTCAATTCCCAAGTCGATTGCGCGGGAACTCCCTTCACCCTTCCAAGGCCACTCGGGCATTCCGCCTCCGGCGCGGATGGGGCTGGAAATATCCGCTGGCGCCGCCTTCAGCAGCCCGATGGCTTCGATCAGATTCGACTTGCCCGATCCGTTGGAGCCGATCAAAACGTTCAATGGCTGAAGCTCGATTTCCGTGCCTTCGGGACCGGACGACAAGAAGTTCCTCAGCCGCAGGGTACGCAGAAGCCTCATGCCGTCCATTGTTCGGTTCCTTTTCAGCTTCGGGTCAGTTTGTGGAAGCGCTCGAGCAGATCTTTGGTCAAGGGGCCGGGGATGCCGTCGCCGATGGGGCGACTGTCGACCTTGACTACCGGTACGACCTCGGCGGCTGTGCCGGTGAGGAAACACTCGTTGGCGATGTAGACGTCGTGCTTGGTCAAGGCGACCTGCTCGACGGTGATGCCCTTCTCCGCAAGCAGTCCGATGACCGCCTCGCGGGTGATGCCTTCGAGGATGCCGGCTTCGTTGGGCGGCGTGAGCACGCGACCGTCGCGCACCAGGAAGATGTTGTCGCCCGTACACTCGGCCACTTCGCCCTTGTGGTTGAGCATCAGTGCTTCGATGCAACCGGCTTGCAGCCCCTCGATCTTGGCCAGGATGTTGTTCAAATAGTTCAACGACTTGATCCGCGGGCTCAAGGCGGCCGGATGGTTGCGCATCGTGCTGACCGTGATGATCTCCAATCCCTTCTCGTAAAGTTCGTCGGGATAGAGCGAGATGCGGTCCGCGATGATGATCACCTGGGGATCGCTGCACTTGTTCGGATCCAACCCCAAGGTGCCGCTGCCGCGGGTGACCACCACGCGGATATAGCCGTCTTCGATCCCGTTAAGCTTGAGCGTCTCTTCGATGGCACGGATCATGGCTTCCTTGCTGATGGGGATCGTCAGCAGGATGGCCTTGGCCGAGACCCAGAGCCGGTCCACGTGTTCCTTCAGGCGGAAGACCTTGCCCGCGTAGCTGCGGATGCCCTCGAACACGCCGTCGCCGTATAGCAGGCCATGGTCGTAGACGCTGACCTTGGCATTCTCTTTGTCGAAGTATTGACCGTTGATGTAGATTTGCAAAGCCATGGTATCCCCGGGCGGTTGAAGCCGAAATGGGATCAAACGGACGGCGAACCGTGGACACGAAGCGTCACGGCCCGCAACTGCTGAACCCTAAACCCTACCCCTCGATTCGGCCATCCACAAGTCGGATGATGCGATCGGCCCGTTGGGCGATGGCCGGATCGTGGGTAACCATCACTATAGTCAGGTTTTGCTCGCGGTTCAAGGTAGTCAGGATGTTCATGATATCCTGACCGGTGGCATGATCCAGGTTGCCGGTCGGCTCGTCGGCCAGCAGCAGCTTGGGCCCGGCGACAAGGGCCCGGGCGATGGCGGCCCGCTGCATCTCGCCGCCGGAGAGTTCCCTCGGCTTGTGCTTGAGCCGATGTCCCAATCCGACCATTTCTAGCAGTTCCTTGGCCGTGCTACGGTGCTGGCGGCGGTGGAGGAAATAGCCGAGCGTACTATGGGCGATCATCAGCGGGGCCAGGACGTTTTCCAACGCGCTGAGCTCCGGCAGCAGGTGATAGAACTGAAAGATCATGCCGAAATGGCGGTTCCGCAGCACATCGCGGCCGGAGCTGGGCAGATTGTCGATCCGATGTCCCTCGTAATAGATCTCACCGCTATCCGGCCCGTCGAGCGTGCCGAGCAGATGCAGCAGGGTACTCTTTCCCGACCCGCTTTGCCCCACGATGGCCAGGAAATCCCCTCGGCGAACCTCGATATCAAACCCTCGCAGCACCGGGATTTCGATGCCCGCCTTCCGATAGCTCTTGGTCAGGCCCAGGGCTAGCAATTGGCTATCCGGGTCGGGCAGCTTGGTTGGCTGTTGGGCGGTCGGCTGTTGGGCCAGCGCATCGTGCGGCACGGTTTGCTGCGGTTCGGTTGCCTGCTGGGCCACATGGATTTCCGGCGGCGTCGGCTCGGCCAGATCGTCGAACGTGGGCGGCGAGTTGGGATCCTGGACCGGAGCCGTCAGATGATGGGCCGACAATTCGTGCGCCGGGTCGGCAACCGTTTCGTTTCCATCGAGCGAGAGCCCTACGTCCAACCGGGGGCCGCCGACCAGCGGCTGGCCGCCTTGCACGCGTAGTCCCGGTCGGCGGATCGGGCGGGGATCGGTCGAGGTGGTCTTGCTA
>CAYYOX010000382.1:0-4440 GCA_964473065.1 uncultured Planctomycetaceae bacterium
AACTATTGCCTGTCGATCTGCTCGGCCGACTTCAACGAATGGGTCTGGAAGAACGCTTCGACGCGGAGTCCCTACAGCTACGTTTGGACGGTCGAATACGAGATCTTCGAATTCGACCTAGGCAGCACGTTCAATTACGCCGAGATGGCAGCGTTGATCGCCCCGCGCCCGTTCATGGTCGAGCGGGGCCATTTCGACGGCGTGGCGCCGGACGAGACGGTCGCCTACGAATTCGCCAAGGTTCGCCGCCTCTACCAGGCCCAGCTAGGGATTGGCGAGCGGTGTGAAATCGAATGGTTCGTCGGCCCGCACACGATCAACGGCCAAGGCACGTACGAGTTCCTACACAAGCACCTAAACTGGCCGCTTGCGGCTTTGCAGGCGGAATGACAAACGCCGCCTACCAGCCCATGACCATGTTCGACTCGATGACCTTACGCGAGCGTTCCAGGTCGGCGCCCGTGTGCTGCATGTAGAGGCGAATGGCTTGGACCTTGTCGCCGGCGGCCTGATCTAAACAGTCGCGAGCCACGCCGCACGGATCGGTCGTGTCGTCGAGCCCCAACGCCGATTTCGAGATCACCCAGGTATCCCTCGGGCGGCGGGTTACCCTGGTCACTGCCTCGGTAGGGTAGGTCTCGCGAACCACGCCTTCGGCGGCCTCTTCGCTTTCGGACCAAGTGATAATGATGTGTGACTCGGTCTCGATTTCAAACAGCGGCATCGTTTCTGTTCCCCTTCCTCGTTAATCCTGAATAGGAGTTTCGCGTAAGCCAAACAATCCTAGGCACAAAGCCGCCCGCCGTCAATGCCCCCGCTGCTGTACTAATGTCCAATACAATAGAGATATCGATCGCTGCGCAACAGCAGTTTTCCGTCGCTAAACACGGGCGTGGCGTTGAAAACGCTTTCGTCGCCCAACTCATTATGGGCCAATTGCTTGAACTCTTCGCCGACGGCCAGGACGAACGTTCCGCCCTGACGACTAACCGCGTAGAGTTTCCCGTCGGCCAGCGCCAGCGAGGCGTACACCTTGTCGCCGCCGCCGCTGATCTTCAGCCGCTCTTCGTAGATCACCTCTCCCGAGGCCGCGTCGATGCAGGCTGCTGCGCCGCGTTGGCTGACCCAATAAAGATGGCCGTCGTGCAGCAACGGGCTGGTGATCTTCGACGTCTTCTTGATTCTCCACAGCACGTGGCTTTCCGTCACGTCGCCCGTTCCGCCGGCACGAATGGCGAGGGTCAACGGCTTCCGCCCGCCGGTCACATAGACGATCCCCTCGTGGGCAATCACCAGCGGCGTGACATAATCCTGCACGGCCTTGCAATTCCAGAGTTGTTCTCCGCTGGCCGGATCGTAGCCGCGAACTTCGCCCTCCATGCTAACGACGATTTCCTGCTTACCTTCGTCCAAGTTAATCAACGCGGGCGTGGCCCAACTCCTATTGATCCCCTCCGCACGCCAGACTTCCTCGCCCGTACTCTTCTCGAGCGCCACGAGCGACTGGCTCTCTACGCTGGCGTTGATAATCACCAACTTGTCGGTAAGGATCGGCGACGTGCCTGATCCCCAGCCGTGCGTCCCGTCGCCGACCAGGGCACTCCAAAGCAGTTCGCCGTCCAGATCGTAGGCCTTCACGCCCGAGCGGCCGAAGAACGTGTAGACGGCCTGACCGTCGGTCGCCGGCGTGCCGGAGGCGTAGCCGTGCAAGCCGATCATGCGGCCGTATTCCTGCCCGCCCGGTCGGGCCTCGGTGCTCTTGTCCCAGACGATTTCGCCCGTCTTGCGATCGGCGCAGAGGACGTGAAGTCGCAGCTCTGCCTGCTCGCCCGGTTCGTCGCTGTCCAGGCCATAGCCGCTGTAGGCGGTCAGGAAAATCTTCTCACCTAACACAATCGGGCTGGAGGCCCCGAAACCGGGCAAGGCCGTTTTCCAGACCACGTTTTCTTCAGCCGTCCAACTCTGAGGCAAACCCGTGTCGTCGGACACGCCGCTTCCTCCCGGACCGCGAAACTGCGGCCAATCGGCCCCGCAGAGCACCGGCACGAGTAAAACGACAACGATCGATACGAAACGCATTGTGCAGCGGGTCATGGTGAAGCCTTTCAGTTGCAATCGAAAACATGGTTCTCTCGGACACGAAGGCCATTATGGGGCATAGAAGTCCGTTCGTCCAGCGAGTCAGGGCAGGGCAGGGGAGTGGAAAATGGACATAGTGCGGAAAAATGGGAAAGAAGGAAAATGGGAAAACGCAGATTCAATCTCCCCTCTCCCTTTGGGAGAGGGGCAGGGGGTGAGGGCATCGACCAAGCGATTGGGCTTGCCCCGGCTGCCGGGGGACGCTAACACTGGGCCGTGGGGACCGAGGGATAAAGGCCGCAGACATGGACGATCGGGAGGTAACTTCTTTGCACGGCGAAACGGGCAAAGTGCTCGGGGTTCGCGATGTGGCGACTGGCGTGCTCAACGGGCTGCTGCAAGACCCGGACGCGCTGCTGTGGGAGTATTTTGATGAGCCGGTCAAGATCGACCACGATTGCCTGATCGTCCGCGCCCGATTGCCCCTGGGACGTCGGTCGGTGGCCGTGGCTTACAAACGCTATCGTCCCCGCAACGCGTGGAAGTGGCTCTGCTCGTTCTTTCGCCGAAGTCGGGCGCGCAGGGCATGGCGTCTGGGCCGGGCGCTACTTGTCCAGGGAATTGCCACGGCCCGGCCCTTGGCCATGGTCGAGCGTCGCCGGGGACTGCTGCGTCGCGAGAGCTACCTGGCCACCGAGTGGATTGAAGGGGCCGAAAACCTGCATCTGTTCGGCTGGCGGTTGGCCGAGAGACCGCTAGACGAACGACTCCAATGCGCGGGCGAGTGTGCCGAAAGTTTGGGCCAATTGATCGGACGGATGCACGCGCGGCAAATCACGCATCGCGATCTGAAGGGGGCCAATCTCTTGGTCGGGCAAACGGTCGAGGGATCGGGAAACTCCGACTTGACCACCTGGCTAGTGGACCTCGACGGCGTGCGGCTTACCAAGCGTCTGAGCCCCGCGCGACGGGCGGCCGACTTGGCTCGTCTGGCCGCCGGTTTGCCGGCCCATCCCTGGGTCAGCCGGACGGTCTGCTGGCGATTTCTGCGGGCCTACGCCGCCGAGTTTCCCTCGGAAGCCGTTGACCTGAAACGGCTATGGTACGAAGTGGCCGCGCGAAGTCGCCGAAGTATCCTCCGCAAGCGTCGCGGAGGGAAAGAAGTGTTGTAGATTGCGTGATTCCGAGAGAACGCCCGCCGTCACGTTAATAGCCGGAACGCGAGCCGAACCCTCGCAAGCAGAAAAAGCCCACCACGATGGCCGCCGCTAGGATGAGCGTCCATTGCTCGGTATCCAAGCGGTCGATGTGGTGCAGCAGCGTGTTCCAATAACGAATCATAATCGTCTCGACTTCTAAGCTCAACCGAAGGATTTCCGGTTGGCAACTTTGCCCCTACAAGGCCTCATTAGAAGTCTAGTTCACAATTTGGGCGGAAAACGGGAGTTTTTACCACCCGCAAGAGGGAGCGCGAGACCGCCGTTTAGCGGTCGGGCTTGCCCGACGTTCTGTTGGCGGAACGCAACGGCATCTCCCCAAAAAACGTCGGGCAAGCCCGACCGCTAAACGTTTCAAGTGGGTACCGGTGCAGGGCGCTGGACTATCCCCCCGCGCACATTCGTGTGAGTTGGACGCTGGATTGCTCGTGCTGGTTTTCCAGGTAGGCACGGCCTTGGTGTACGGCGATGTGGTCCCAGGGGAAACGAACGTCGACAGGGCAGGGGGTGTGCAGAATGCGATCCTGGTCGACGTTCAGTTCGGCGAGTGCTTGCTGCCAGAGGGCCACTTGAAGATTCTCGTTCCAGGCGTCGAGCCGCGCGCCGCGTCGCCAGGCCAGTTCGATGACCTCGCCCATCCTTCGGTCGCCGCGGCAGAGGATGCCCTCCAAGAGGCTGCTTTCGATGTCGTGGCGTCGTAGCTGCACGCTGCGGAGCCGCTTCCGTTGAAACAGATATTCGTGAGCCCAGGCGAAGTACTTGCGATCCCGCATGGCGTGGAACTGGAACGGCGTTTGTGGCTTGGGGACGAAATTAGAGACGTTCGCCACCACCGTGGCCGGCCGGCCGCTGACTTCCCTGCCCAGTTGGGATATCGTTTCGGCCATCTCGATGATCCCGTCCAGATCCGTCTCGCGTTCACCCGGCAGCCCACACATGAAATACAGCTTCACTCGCGAAAAACCGTTTTCGAACGCCGTGCGACAGCCTTCGTAAAGGGTCTCGTTCTTGATCCGTTTGCCGATCTGTTCCCGCATGTCGTCGCGGGCGACTTCCGGGGCCAAGGTCAACCCGGACCGGCGATCCGTGCTCAGCAGCTTGCCGATCGTGCGCCATTGCTCGTTGATTCGCAAACTGGGCACCG
>CAYYOX010000382.1:4450-6975 GCA_964473065.1 uncultured Planctomycetaceae bacterium
GGCTGGGGACCGAGAGGCTCACGCGCAACGGGTCGAACGTCTCGTGCATCCGTCGCATGAGTTCCTCGAACTCGGGATACTCGCTCGTCGAGAGCGAAAGCAGCGAGATTTCGTTGTAGCCCGTGTTGTGATATGACTCGAGCGCGGCGCTGACGATGGTTTCGACCTTACGAAATCGCAACGGCCGTTTCAGCGTGGTGCTCTGGCAGAACCGGCAACGGCCCGGGCATCCCCGCATGATCTCGATCGTGATCCGATCCTGCACGCACTCGACGTAAGATACTATCGGCGAGGTGGGCAGCGGCACAGACTCCAAATCGGCCAGGATCGATGGTCCAATCACCGCCGGCAGGTCGTCTCGGGTGGGTCGCACGCCGACGGGCCAGCCATCACCTTCAGGTTCAAACAATTGCGGGACATAGACATACGGCAACCGCGAGGCCAGCTCGGCCAAGTTCGACTCGCGAGAGCCGCCCGCTTGCTTCAAATCGAGCCACATGTCGCAGACCTCGGGCAGACTCTCCTCGCCGTCGCCGAGGATGAACAGGTCGATGAATCGCGACATGGGCTCGGGATTGGCCACGCTGGGGCCGCCGGCGATGATCAGCGGGTGCTCGATGCCGCGGTCCTCGGCCAAGAGCGGAATGCGGGCCAAATCGAGCATCGTCAGCACGTTCGTATAGCACAGCTCGTGCTGCAACGTGAACCCGATCAGGTCGAACTCGGCCAGGGGCGTGAACGTTTCGAGGCTATACAGCGGCAGCCCCTGCTCGCGGAGCTGCTGTTCCATATCGGTCATGGGCGTGAACACCCGTTCGCAGGCCCAGTCGTCGCGACGGTTCATCACCGCGTAGAGCACCTGCAGCCCGTGGTAGCTCATGCCGATAGTATAGAGGTCGGGGAAGGCAAAGCAGAACTTCCCCCGCACCCGGCTGTGGTCCTTACACACCGCGCCAAGCTCACTGCCGAGATACTGCCCGGGCGTCTGCACCCGCGGCAACACATTGGCAACAATCCGGTCTTTGAGCGATTGATTGATCATATTGGGCGAAACCTCCACATCTGAACCATTATTTCAGAATCTGGGCCAAAAAACAGGGCCACTAACTTGGGGGTTTCGCGGTAAATGATATAATGGGAGTATAGCCGGCCCGTTGAACACACGTGTGTCACCTTCCATCGAGGTTCGAACCAATGAATCGCCTAACCCGCTGGACTCTTGCGGCAAGCGTTTTTCTGACGATCCTGTGTTGCACGGATCTGCTGTTCGCCCAAGGTCGAAAGGACCTGGAGAGGATCCGCAACCAGATGGTCGACGAGGAGATCGTTGCCGCAGGCGTGAAGGACGAGCGGGTCATCGCGGCCATGCGCCGGACGCTTCGTCACGAGTTCGTTCCGCGGAAGCATTACGAACATGCCTACCTCGACATGGCCTTGCCGATCGGCCATTCGCAGACCATCTCGCCGCCGTTTGTGGTGGCCTACATGACCGAAGCGCTCGAACCAGACCCGAAAGACAAAGTCTTGGAGATCGGCACGGGCAGCGGCTACCAAGCGGCCGTGCTCAGCCCGCTGGTGGCCGACGTCTATACGATCGAAATCGTACCCGCCTTGGGCCGCAAGGCAGCGCGCGTGCTCAAACGGCTGGGATACGACAACGTGCACCCGCGGATCGGCGACGGCTACCAAGGTTGGCCCGAGCACGCCCCGTTCGACAAAATCATCGTCACCTGTTCCCCGGAAAGCGTGCCGGAGGCGCTAGTCCAACAGTTGATCGAAGGCGGGCGGATGATCATCCCGGTCGGCGAGCGCTACCGGCAGTCGATCTACTTGATGAAGAAAGTCGACGGCAAGCTGGTCTCCGAGGCCCTGTTACCGACCCTCTTCGTGCCGATGACCGGCCGCGCAGAACAGCGGCGGGAAACGAAACCCGACCCGACCAATCCGACGCTCTACAACGGCGGTTTCGAGGAGGTCTTCGACGACTCGCCGAAACTGGTCGGATGGCATTACCAACGGCAGCTCCACGTGATCTCCGACGAGGAGGCGCCGCTGGGTGAAAACTACGTCACGCTACGCAATAAGGAACCGGGCCGCGGGGCCCATGCACTGCAAGGGTTCGGCCTCGACGGGCGAAAGGTCCACCGGCTGCGAGTCTCCCTGCATGTGAAAGGCGAAGAGATCCGGCCCGGCCAAGACATGCGCCAACTGCCAATGGTGATCGTCAGCTTCTACGACGAAAATCGTGCCGAGGTCAGTCACCGCAGGATCGGACCATGGCGAGGGACTTTCCCCTGGCGAAAAGAGGCCGAGCAGTTCAAGGTCCCCCCCAAGACGCGAGAAGCCCTCCTACGATTCGGCTTGCTCGGAGCGGTGGGGGAGGTTTCGTTCGATGAGATCGAGGTTAAAGCGGTTAAGGATTAGATCGGTGGGCCGCATGGTCGCTGAAGCGACCAGCCCCTGAAGCCTACTCCTTAACCACGTACCGAAACGGCTCGTTGGTTACTTCGTAGCCGGGTCGCAGG
>CAYYOX010000383.1:0-4979 GCA_964473065.1 uncultured Planctomycetaceae bacterium
ACGCTCCGCTACACGATCGAAGGCCAGACGGGCATCTACACGGCCACGATCGCCACCACGGCCTCGGCCGAAACGCTGACCTGGCTGGCCGACTATGACGCCGACGCCGACGAGTCGACCTTCTCCCACGGCATCGACCCGGCCGCCGCCGACCTGCTGCTGGCTACGCTGTAGCGGCTGGCAGTAAGAACGGTCTTGTGGTCGAGGCGGGTATGCCGTTAGACTCCGCACTCTCGTTGTTTTTGTCGGGTATTAGGCGAAAGGACGCGCCGTGTTTGCCGTAATGATCTTGCTGGTTGTGGGAGCACCCCAAACGGACGTCGATGTGGCGGTCGTCTGTCCCGATTCGTTTCGAGAGGCGATGGCGCCTTGGATTGAACATCGCTCGGCCCAGGGGCATTCGATCCGCCTGATTTCCAACACGGGTTCGGCCCCGGACATTCGGCAACGGATCCGCCGGCTGGCCGAGAGCGGACCGTTGCGGTTCGTGGTGCTGGTGGGTGATGTCGAAGTGGGATACGATCGCGACCCCGTGCTGCGGGCGCGGTGCGTGCCGGTGCACCATGCCCGGGCCAAGGTTAATGTGCTGTGGGGTTCCGAACCGCATATCGCAACCGACAACTACTATGCCGATCTGGACGACGACCTGATTCCCGAGTTGGCCGTCGGGCGGCTGACTGCCGACACGCCGGACGAGCTGCGGCAGATCATTACGAAGATCCTGGCCTACGAACAGTCGGACGATTTTGGGCCTTGGCGGCGACGCGTGAACGTGGTTGCCGGGCTGGGCGGGTTCGGCCCGCTGGTCGACATGGCCCTGGAAGCGAGCACCAAATACTTTCTGACCCAGCGTATTCCGAGCGACTATCAAGTCAACATGACCTACGGCTCTTGGCGGAGTCCCTATTGCCCGGACCCGCGGCTGTTCCATGCCACGACCCTGAAACGGCTGAACGAGGGTTCCTGGTTCTGGGTCTACATCGGGCACGGGTATCCTTTGGGGTTGGATCAGATCAACGTGCCGGGCGGACACTACCATATCCTGGCCAACCCGGACGTCGACAAGTTGCAATGCCGGCACGGGGCGCCGATCGCCCTGTTCTTGGCCTGTTATACGGGTGCATTCGATGCGAGCGTCGATTGCTTGGGCGAGCAAATGCTGCGCGAGCCGGGCGGACCGGTCGCCGTGATCGCCTCGTCGCGGGTGGCCATGCCCTACGCAATGTCGTTGTTGGCCGGCGGGATGATCGATCAGTGCTTCGTGCACCGCCGCGAGACCTTGGGCGAGGCGCTCCTGTACGCCAAACGCCAGATGATGGAACCGGCCGACGACTCCGACCGGCAACGGGCCGCCATCGACCGGATCGCCGCCGCGATCAGCCCCGACCCGAAACAATTGACCGCCGAACGGGCCGAGCACCTGTTGCTGTTCAACCTGATCGGCGACCCCATGTTGAGATTGAAATATCCCCGGGAGATCGAATTGGACGTTCCCAAGGTGGTCCAGTCTGGCACGCTGGTCGAGATACGCGGCGTGTGTCCGATCGAAGGTCGCGGGACGGTCGAGTTGGCCGTAGATCGCCGTCGGTTGACGTTCCGTCCCCCATCGCGAGACGAATATCCGCAAACGGACGAGGCCCTGGCGGAATTCCAGCAAACTTACGAGCAGGCCAACGATCGCCAGCTTTGCGTGAAGGAAGTGACCGTGAAGAACGGTCAATTCACAGCCCAACTCGAAGTGCCGGCCGAAGCGCGAGGGAAATGCCGCGTGTGCATGTTCGTCGCAGGCAAGGACGGTTTCGCCATGGGGGCAAGCGAGGTGAGAATCACCACGCCCGACATCTCTGCAACCCGGTAGCATGACGAAAACTCGTTTAGCCACCGCGTCCACGCGGTGTTGGACGGTCAATCCTGCCGCGGCCGGACTGCACAGGACATCGGTGGGGTGCGCAAGAAAGAGCCCCCCGCCTTCTCGATGCTGATGATCGGAAGACGAGGGGGCTTGGTTGACGCGAGTTTTTCGACCTCGGCAGTGACTGAGAAACTACTTGTCGCCGGTCGGGGCCGGAGTAGATGCCGCCTTTGCGGTCTTCTTCTTGGCGGCTTTCGCTTGACGCTTTGCCTTGGCTGCGGCCTTCAGTTCGTTGACCTTTTCCCTTTGCTCGGGCGTCAGCAAGGTCGCGATCTTCTCGTCGCGCTCTTTGGTGACCGCTTGCAGTTGGGCCTTCAATTCAGCGATCTTGCCCGCATATTCTTCCTGAACTTTGTAGATTGCCTTACGCTGGTCCCTTTCCACAACGCTGCCATAGTACGCGGGCAAACGGCCGCGAAACTTCTTGGCCTTTCGGCCGGCAGGTGTTTTCGCCTTGGCGTCGGCCTCTTGGGCAACAACGGCCGGATCAGAGAAGGCAAGAGAAACAGCCAACAACGCGGCGCAGGTGAGAGTTAGGGCTCGTGTAAAAATCGGTTGCGACATCGAATTCTCCTTTTCGTTTCAACAGGGTCTATAATTCAAAACGGTAGCCGCTATAATACCACATACATTTCCCGCGGAGAAGCAATAGGCGTCGCCAATCGGCGGCGAACGGACTGCATCCTTTGGTTTTTGTCGTGCGGCGAGAACGAAAACCGCCCCCCCGTAATGGTGGTGCAGCGTAGTTGTGCAGGCTCGGCCGGCCCGTTTTTCCCGTGGATTTGGCACGATGCCGGCAGAAGTGGATAAACCGTTTGCCGGACAATGATTTGTGACCTAACTTAGACAAGAAGCCTCCGAACTTTACGGAGATAGCCTGCGTATTAAACCAATTCTCGTAGGGGCCCGGATTTCGGCCCGTGCCGAAGGCCTTGAACTACCGAATCTCGAAAGGAATGTAGGACTATGACACATCGACCCATCCGAATGCTTGTGGCTCTGAGCCTGATTGCGACTTTGGCCGCTTTGTCGGCCGCGCCGCTTGCGGCCCAGGACGCCGCCACCGACGACGGCGCTCCGGAAGCCTTGCCCGCCGGCGGTCAACAGATCGCCGAAGTTACTGAAGGAATGGAACTGTTTAAGAGCCTGAAGTTCGAGGAGGCTCTGAACAAGTTCCGCGAGGCAGCAGAGAATCATAGCCAACTTCCCCCGGGGGAAGTTATGATGGCGCAGATCTTCTCCAACATCCGCAACCCCCAGGCCGGCAAGGCCATCCGCCAGTATCTCGATCTGGCGGCGCAAGAATCGCCGCAGGATCCGGAAGCCTATGTGGTCCTCGGTGACCTGGCCCGGCGCGAAAGCCGGATCACGGATGCCGAGTTGCTGTATGCCCATGCCAACAGCCTGCTGGGATCCTTCGACAAGAACGCCGTCCGGAAGAAGGCCATGCAAACCCGCGTCCATGCCGGACTGGGCGCCGTGGCCAGTGCTCGACAGAACTGGGAAGAGGCCGAGAAGCAGTTTCAAGCGTGGCTCGCGCTGACTCCGGAAAGTGCCCAGGCGATGGGACAACTTGCCGTGGTTCTGTTTCGTGCCAAGAAGAGTTCCGAGGCCAAGGACCAACTGAAGGCCGCCTATGAGGCGACGCTGGAGCAAATGAAGGAAGCCGGCCGCGAGAACACGGATCTGGTCCACTGGGGCGCCCAAATGGGTCAGTTCTACGAGCGGGTTGGAGACGGCGAGCAGGCCAAGAAGTGGATGGATTACGGCATAAAAGCCGCGCCCAGTAGCTTGCGAACCTGGCTGACCACGGCGCAGTGGTCTTTGAGCACGGGCCAACTCGATCAGTCCGAGGCCCAGGCGGCCAAGGCGATGGAGTTGGATCCGAATTCACTCGGCGCGAAGGTATTGCGTGGCGTGGTGGCCCTGTTCAAGAAGGATTTCTCGTCGGCCGAGATGTACTTCGAATCGGCCCACCTGCAGGCGCCGGCCGAATTTGCCGCCAGCAACAATCTGGCATTGGCGCTGTGCGAGCAGGACGACCCGGACAAGATCCGCCGAGCGCTGGCGTATGCCCAGACCAATGCCCAAGCCAATCAGAAGTCGGCCGAGGCCGCTTCGACCTTCGGTTGGGTGCTCTACAAAGCGGGTAAACTGAAAGAAGCCGATCAGGTGCTCGGCCGATTGGCCCAAGCGGGTCGGGTTAGTGAAGATACGGCCTACTATATCGCCCGGGTTTCCGCCGAGGTGGGCCGCAAGGAACAGGCCGTCACCCTCTTGCAGCAGGCCGTGGCCAGCAAGCGTCCCTTCTCGATGCGTCAGGAAGCCGAGGCCCTGTTGAAGGAACTGCAGGAGTAACCCGCCAGCGCGACAGGCCCAGGCGGCCAACTATCTACGAAACTAGCGAAGGGGTGGCGAAGTGTTCGCCGCCCTTTTTTTATGTGCCCGCAAGCGGCAGGCGAAGACCCGCGCGCAAAAAAAAGATCATGGTACGCGGTCCATCGTCATACCATGACCTTTATCCTGATACGGGACGTCGAAAGTCCCGCCCTCCCGGTAGGTCTACCAATAATGATCGGCTCGCCTGGTCACCCGGCTGGAGAAGATTCTGCCATTTGTTCCGATTTTGTGCCAAACCATGAATAATCCGCGCTAGCGGAACCAGACCGCGTTGCGCCAGGTCGTCGCCTCCGGCAGCGGTTGAGGCACCGGCGGCAACGGCAACACGCGGTCGCTAGCCTGGGGATCCGTGGGGACGGCCGGCTGAAGTTGCTCGGGCGCAGCCTCGGGGATTTCCATGGCATCAGTTGGAAATCCGTCGGTCGATTCGATCACCGTCGTACTGCCTTGGCAAGTGGCTCGCGTTGGCCAGCCGAGCCGGGGCAGCCAACAACGCTTCGTTGACGGTTTCGGGGTACCGATCTGATGCCAAAACGCCTGCCATCGGGCGTTCTCCTCACAGAAAGACGCCCAAGCGTTGTCGCAAGGTGAAGGTTGGCACTCACAGCAATCGGCACTCGTGTTGCCGTACAACCAGGATCCGGACCGTGACGAACCACAATTCGAG
>CAYYOX010000383.1:4989-6965 GCA_964473065.1 uncultured Planctomycetaceae bacterium
AACATCCGCACCGGCGGCGAACGTCCCTGTGTCCATTATCGCTGTGGCCGCTAGGGCAACGACCGCAACGGCGAATATCCTACAAACCCATCGCATGGCAAACTCCTTTAATGATCCATTGGGATCGGTGTGGCGACTGGAGACAACGACCGGGGATCGGCCGGAATGATCGCGGTTCGATCTGGGGCTACGTAGTTCTCTTCGGCCACGTTGCTTCGTGAGCAACATCCCGGGATGCCACGAATTGCAGCCGCCACACGCCGGGTGATACGGCAAACCCTACGGCCGCCATAGGCGTTCCCCGACGTAACCCCTGTACCGACAAGGCGTTAACCGTGCCAGACCGTTCTTCGCCGGAATGACCTTTGTGGACCGAGGCAAACTAGCGAATCAATGCCGATTGTTGCGATGGAAACGGTCTGGTCGCTTAGGCATGACCCGTTCTTGCCGCAGCCGCTTACTGCGGCCGACGGGGCTCAACATTGCGCTGCGGCTTTTCCTTCTCGAACATGGATCACCACTGCAATACCGATCGTCGCAGTCGTGTCAAGAATTCACGCGACGCGATCCAGGACCGTCGAGAGCGGGCGGTCGCTTTGACTTAGGATTACCAGCAGGGAGGTGAGCGTCATCAGGGCGTCGGGCATCGGGAAAGCGTCGCGAAGGTGCCAGAATCGCCCGCTGTTGCCGCCGCCCAGTACGGCCTGGTGTTCTCGCATCAGTTGTTCCATCTCCGCACGGCGAGTCGGGCTGTGTAGGACGCGTCCGCCGAACGCCTCGATGGTTTCTGCCGCCATGGCCGAGGTTCCTTCTTCCAGCACGACCGTGCCGCCCGGTTGTTGGGCCAAGGCGTGCCGGGCAAGGAGCACCGTGAGCCGTTCGGCCGGCACGGGATTGCCTTGTTCGTCAAATACGGTGCATACTTCGCCGTCGTCATAAACGCGAACGCCAAGATGGACCTTGTCGACCAAACGCCGGGCCAATTGCTCGGAAGCCGTTCGGCGTGGAAGGATCTCGCAGGCGACCGGCTCGGTCAGTTTCTCGGCGTATTGCAAAAACGGTTCGCAAGTCGTGTCGAGCACAAGCCGCAACGGTCGCAAGGCGTGGTAGTGCTTCGTCAATCCGGCCAAGTAGGGCACGTCGGCCTGAAAACGACGCAGCGGTCCGAAAGCACGCGTCGGGCGATCGGTCCCATCGTGATAGTGTTTCCGTATCGCATCGAGCGATGGGCCGGACGAAATCGGCCGACCTTCCGGGGCCCAGAACTTCAACCCAACGACTTGCGGCCCGCGATCGGGACGACCCACCAGGATCCCTCCGGCTGCCGGGAGTTGATTCACGGCAAAAGCCAGGCAAGGCGCCGTGACCGGCCCTAGGTCGACCAGATGGCAGCCGGCCCATCGCAAGCCTCGGCTCACCGCAGCCACGACTTCGCAAGCCAGCGTTCGACCGTCGTTGCCGACGGCCACGACCGGCGGTTCCGTCGCGTGCGGCAATTGGCGTATCAGCCAAATTCCTAGGGCGGCAGCCGTCTCTTGGGCCGCGGCCGGGCTGAACTCGTTGCGATAGACGCCCGCGACGCCCTCTTCCTGAAACAGCTCCGGAATCAGCCCGCGCGACCGCGTTTCGGCCAACCGCTCGACATGCCGGGCGGAGAGCGTGCCCGTCTCGTCCCGATGCGCACACTGCCGACACGCCGGAAAGAACCGGGCAAGACGTCCCAAGTGGACGGCCCGGCTGATTGGACGTTTTTCGTCAGGACAGCAGTACTCAACCATCAAAACGTTCCCCAGCCATGCAACAAAGCGGTACTATACTCCGGACCGGAACTTCCGGTCAAGCTCGACCTCTATACATTGGGTATGGCGCGGTCTCGATACTCGATGCGCTTGCCGACGGAAAGATAGAGCCTGCCAAGTACGGTCGCCGGCCCCCTATGCGGGCTTCGTGCGGTTAGACGACCTCTCGAGACGCTG